>NZ_JBALOX010000102.1:0-8547 GCF_036965165.1 Bacillus sp. JJ1521
TCCACAGGATTTGGTGACTTCGACGTTTGACACAGGACGTGTCAGCTCTTAGTCGAAGTTCCGCTATCGATGCTTCATATTCACCGCACTTTTTGAACTTCCTTTTAACCAAGTATAGCATTCCTGCTTAGGAAGGTGGTACCTATGAGTCAGTTATCAATACAAAATAAAACTATTTCAAATGAATTAACAGAGCTTTTGCAATCAGCTAATCAACTCATCAAAATGGAAAAGGGAACCTATTTATTTCGGGAAGGAATGAAGGCATCTGAGCTTTATCTCATTCTTTCAGGACGTGTAAGGGTTAGCAAAGGAACGTCCGATGGCAGTGAATTATCCCTTCGTATTTGTAGTCAAAATGAAATTGTTGGAGAGTTAACATTATTCACAGATCAGCCGAAGTATTTATTTGATTGTCTGATTTTAGAAGATAGCGAAATTGCTGTGATTCAAAAGGATGATTTGGAACGAAAACTATTTGAAAATACAAATCTTGCATTTGAATTTATGAAATGGATGAGTGATCATTTCCGAAAAACACAAACAAAGTTTAGAGATCTTGTTCTATTAGGTAAAAAAGGAGCCTTGTATTCAACCTTAGTTCGAATGACCAATAGTTATGGGGTTCATAAGAAAAATGGTATCCTAATAGACTTACATTTAACAAATCAGGAGCTTGCCAATTTTTGTGCTACTACAAGGGAAAGTGTAAATCGAATGCTGCATGAATTACGTGCTTTAGGTGTAATTTCCGTTTATCGAGGCTTTATTACCATTCACGACTTAGCCTATATAAAAAACGAAATTCAGTGTGAGGAATGTCCAGCCAAGTATTGTAGTATAGAATAATGGTAACAAAATACAAAGACCCATGGGATGATCCCTTGGGTCTTTCTATATCAGTTAAGTGTTTTATCTTTTTTACGGAGGGCTTCCGGGATATATACACAGAATGGTTCACTTTCCATGTAATCTCCAGTCATCGCATAAGCACGAGAACGTGATCCACCACATACATGTCGGAATTCACATACTCCACATTTCCCTTTAAATTTGTCTGGATTGCGTAAGTCTTTAAATATCGGTGATTCACGATAAATTTTAGCTAAAGGAGTCTCACGCACATTTCCAGCTATTACAGGTAACAATCCACTTGGATACACATCTCCAATATGAGAAATAAAGACAAATCCGCTACCATCGTTTACGCCTTGTGGAGCCCTTCCTAGACCATCAATTTTACCCGTTTTACCCTTCATAAGAGCATCTTCATAGCGAATATGTTTTTCTGTATCCTTTGTTTCGCGCAGTTTTGATTGGATGACAACGCGACGATAATGCTGTGCAGCGGTTGTTTTAATATCAAATTTTACACGTTTGCTTAAATCATATAACCATCGGAACACTTTTTCATGCTCGACTGGAGAAATCATGTCTGTTTCTTTACCGCGACCAGTAGGCACAAGGAAAAAGACGCTCCATAATACACAATCAAGATCCTCTACTAATTTTGCCATTTCATTTAAGGCATGAACATTATATCTTGAAATTACTGTGTTAATCTGAACTGGAATCTCAAGTTCATGTAAATACTTAATAGCCCTCATCGTTAAATCAAATGAACCTTTTGTTCCACGGAAATGGTCATGAATCTCCGCGGTCGGACCATCTAAACTAAACGCCCAACGAGCTAAACCAACTTCCTTAGCTTTTTGAATTGCTTCCTTCGTAACATTTGGTGTTGCACTTGGTGTCATTGAAACACGTACGCCTTTTTTAATTGCATAATCAGCAATATCATAAACATCGGGGCGCATTAATGGGTCCCCACCTGTGAACACGAGCATTGGATTGTTCATCTCATATATTTGGTCGATTAGCTTTTTCCCCTCTTCAAAGGAAAGTTCTCGAGGGTCTCTCGTATATTGTGCTTCTGCACGGCAATGTAAACATTTTAATTGGCAAGCCCTAGTAAGCTCCCAAATGACAATAAATGGGTCTTCGTTATAGTCTCTTTCAAACATGAGGCAAACCTCCTTTGTTAATGTCCACATTTTAACACTATAAAAAAGTGAATTATGTGAGTTACATCACAGATCAAGGAGGTGTTTGAAAAAGTTCACAAATAAGGAAAAGCTCAAGTGCCCGAGAAGAACATCGACTAACAACTACCACGTCCTGTGGCAAACGTCGATGTCAGCACTTCCTCGAAAATGCCAAGCATTTTCTTCGTGCGATGATTATGCTGTCGAAGCTTTCCTTGTCCTGTGCAAGTCCGACAAGCATAAGAAAAAGCCGGCGAGAAGTATGCCTTTTATCCTTCTTGACGGATTGGCTAGACCAGAGAGGGGCTAAGTGCTGAAACTAGAAATCAATTATATGAAAAGTTAATTGAAGAAATATTATTTGAAGAAACTCAAATGTAATTGAGGGTTAACACTACAGCCACAAGTAGGTTTGGTGCCCCCAAGAGGAAAAATAAATAGGAATATCGGATTCTTTTTTTTCGGTCTTTGTTTCTTTCGGTATAGTAGTTCGCTCTTGCACGATCTCCATTTATAAAGGAATCGGACATGATTCCAGCAAGCAGGAAGCAAATAATCCCAAGTGTCCCTGAAATAACTGAAAATGTTTCAAATTGATGAGTAGACAAACCAATGAATAATAGAAGTCCAGAGGTTAATATACCTAAAACTAAGCCTACCCTCAAACACAATCCCTCCTTTTCAAAATATCTGCTATAGATATTTTATCATACTTTTCAGAAAATTATGAGTGTGCTGCGTGAATTTTACAACAAAAGCAAATGGAGGCCGGCACAATGTGAGTCACAAAGACATTGCCACTCAGACGTGGCGTTTTTAGTCTTTGTTCCTTGTATCAGTCATTGGTTTTTGTTGAATTTTTTCATATTCTGTTTGGTTGTTGATGTTTTCGAATTCCAAGCCTTGTAACTGAAGGTCTTGATTTGTTACGTATTTGACGTGGCAAGAGTCTAGCAAATGGCTCATTTTTAAATGTTGACCTTTAAGCAATTGTTCTATTTTCTTTGCAACCCTAAAATGGTAAACAGCGATTAAGGGCTGCTGTCTACCATTGATTACCGGAACGACAGCATCGATACTAGGGTCAGTTGTAAAAGTGATTAGTTGCTTAACGAGAACATCCGTCACAAAAGGAGTGTCACAAGGTAAAACAACATACCAATCCGAAACTTCTTTTTGCATAACAGTGAACATGCCTGCAAGTGGTCCATTCCCTTTAAATTTGGGTAAATCCTGAATAACTTCCACTGACGTTTGGCTCTGAAATTGACCGACTAATGCGGGATGGCTTACAATAAGAAGATTGCCCACATTCCCTTCCATTGCCTCTATTGCGTATTCATAAAAGTATTTTTGATATAGTTTGGCAAATGCTTTATGACTTCCGAATCTCCTTGATTCTCCACCAGCTAAAAGTATACCTGTGATTTTTGTTTTATTCATTTGTAACTTCCTTTTACTTTTTCTTCATAGTAGCACGATTGGAACAGTCTTCCAAACGAAACTTTTTCAACCATAAAAAAGGTGCAGGCAAATTCGTAAATTAACTTTGCATACACCTTGAGAGAGATATCGAAATCCCTGATTATTTTTTACCGATTGCAACGCGCCAAACATCCGGGCCTTGTTCAAGGTATTCCCAAGAAAATTCTTCACCGCGTTCCATCATGAATTGGTATTGGAGTGGTCGTGGATCATGGTCATTTGTAAGCTCCATGATTTCACCTGATTGTAAACTATCAAATGCTCTAAAAATGGTAGGGTGCTTATCCTTAGGTGCAAAATCTGGTGCATTTACTTTCGCTGCAAATACCATATTAACATTCCTCCTTTTGTTTTATGAGTCCATTGTATCGAGTCTAATCCAATATTGTAGTGAAACTTATCACGATGAACGTATGTTTTTTATCATATGTCTAGAAAAATATGCGATAATGAAAGTGAATTTCGAAATGCCACGTAAGCATCTTGTCATACCTCATGATTGTGGAATCTAAAGTAATTACGGGGTGAAAAGATGAAAGATTTAGTAGGTACATGTAAGGAATGTGGGAAAGACATTTATTGTTTAGACGGATTTATTAATGGTATTGTTTTAGATGATAAAAAAGGGTTACTTTGCTTTAATTGTGCGGAGGAAAAAGACGATAAAAACTAGGAGTATATTCTCCTAGTTTTTTTGTGTCCATTTTTTGAACATTGTTTTTGATTTCAATACCTATGATATAAATCACAGTTTTAATATCGTGGATTGCTACACTTAAGAAGGAGTTGCCTTTGGTACAGTTAATTTGAACAAGGAGTGAGACCGATGGGAATATCATCCATTCGTGAACAATTGAAAGGAGTTCCATTGTTTCGGGAATTAACCCCGGAAGAACTAGATCCAATTGTTGAAATTTCACAGTCACGATTATATAAACAAAAAATGTTTATTTTCATGCAAGACGATCCACTTGATCGTGTTTTTTTCATTCAATCTGGAAAGGTGAAAATTTATAAGTCTGACATGCACGGGAAGGAACAGATTGTGTCCGTACTCGAAGCAGGAGAAATGTTTCCGCATGCTGGATTTTTTAGAAAAGGTGGATATCCTGCACATGCCGAAGTGATTGAGGACTCGAATATTATTTTAACCCCCATTGATAGATTTGAAGAAATATTATTAAAGAATCCTGAGCTTTGTATTAAAATTTTTAAAGTTTTAGGTGAAAAAATCATCGACCTTCAAAAACGACTGGAGGAACAAATTCTTTTAAATACACAAGAACAAATCATTATGCTGTTACTTCGTTTATGCAGAAGTAACGGAGAAAAGATTGGCAATCGCTTCAAGCTAACTACTCAATTCACTAATCGCGAGCTTGCCAACATGATTGGTACAACACGCGAATCAGTAAGCAGGACGGTTTCAGTATTGAAAAAGAAACAGATTGTAGAAATGACCCCTGATGGATATTACCTATTAGATCACATGAAGTTACATGATGAGATATTTTAGACCAACAGAAAGTGGCGTTCTTTGTCTTTGATCTTTCGGTATTTGTGATTCACGTCACATCATTTCTCATTGAAAATGATTATCATTAGGTTATAAACGTTAATCAAGGGGGATATCAAAAATGAGTCCATTAGAATCAAAAGTTGTTGAAGTAGATGTA
Source organism: Bacillus sp. JJ1521 (assembly GCF_036965165.1). Lineage (NCBI taxonomy): Bacteria > Bacillati > Bacillota > Bacilli > Caryophanales > Bacillaceae > Bacillus > Bacillus sp. JJ1521. The sequence continues at coordinate 5,207 of NZ_JBALOX010000102.1, forward strand.
AGGGAAGATCTAAAAAATAAAATCGAGCCTTTTCAAAAGATTATGGAAGCAGTAAAGCCTTTGCAGGATGGAGATATTTTCATTTTACACGCACCATTTAAACCGACTCCTTTATTTCCAATTTTAAAAGCAAAAGGTTTTTCAAATGAAGCCGAGCAAATTGATAAAAGACATTGGAAGGTCACTTTTACTAAACGAGGTGACACTAATGAAATTAGATAATCGAGGTCTTGAGCCTCCTACACCAATGATGAGGACATTGAAAGCTCTCGAGAAATTAAATAAAGGCGACACGTTAACCATTATCAATGATCGGCGACCAATGTTCTTATATGAACAGTTAGATGAGCTTGGCTACAAACATACAACAGAATCTCACCCTGATGGCGGCTTTCAAATTGAAATTACGAAATAAGGAGCTGCTTGCAAATGATGCCTCAATTATCAAATGAAACTGATATAAGGCTGCCGCTCTCTTTTATTATCTTTAGTGTTATTGCCTTAATCGCATCTCAAGTCATCCTATTATTCAATGGGCATATGGTGATAGACGGGATTTTTCGAACCCCTGCCCTCCTTTCATCTGCCCATTTATTGATACTTGGATGGGCCCTAATGGTTGCAATGGGAGCTATGTACCAACTTGTGCCGGTAGCCTTTTTAACTCCGATTTGGAGTGAAAAATTTGGGTTTGTTCAATTTTGGATAACAGCAATCGGTTTTGGTGGTTTTGGAATAACTCTTTCTTTCTCGCCTAGTATTTCTATTTTTACGGGTTCACTTTCGGTTATTGGGATCTTACTGTTTCTTGTACAAATGTTTATGACGATGAAAAAACAGGCGAAGAAAAATATTCTTACCGTATTTGTAGGAAGTGCTCTAATTTGCCTACTGCTTACGATTACACTTGGAATTCTATTAATCGTCAATCTAGGGGTTGGAATAGTAAATCTAGATCATCTTGCTGTTTTGAAAAGTCATATTTTGCTTGGAGTTGCTGGATGGTTTACATTCTTAATTTTCGGATTTTCTTATAAAATGGTCCCGATGTTTTCTTTAGCACACGGCTTTTCAATGAAGCTAGCGAGATGGGTCTATATCGTATACGTAATTGGTTTTATTATTACAATTAGCAGCTTTACAGCTGAGAAATACCTATTATTACAAGCAGGTATGAGCTTACTGTTCTCAGGCTTCGCTCTTTTTTCTTACCACATTTCAACTATCATCAAGGTAAGATTAAAGAAAAAACTTGATAAACCATTTATCTTTTCATTAATTGCGATTGGTTTTGGCTTAGTGAATCATTTTTTCGGAATGATTCTTTCATTTCTTCCAGTGTATTATTATTTTTACGGTATGCTTATTTTTCTTTACCTCTTTTTGTGGATTGTTAGCAGTATTCTTGGCTATTTATATAAAATTATTCCATTTCTTTGGTGGACACACAGGTATAGCAAGCTTATTGGAAAAAGCGATGTACCGACATTAAAGCAAATGATCGATGAAAAAATAGCCATTCCGATTTTTTCAGGCTTTGTTGCAGGAAGTCTTATTGTAATTTTATCCATAGCTTCCGGGCAATTACTTATCTTTTCAATTGGCCAAAGCTTAATTGTCACTTCAACCGTTTTTTTCGGCTACACCATTATAAAGGTACTTTTTAAATAAAGGGGAGAATGATAATGGAATTAAAAGATAAAATCATTGATCAGTTAAAACAAGTGATTGACCCTGAACTGAATATTAATGTTGTTGATTTGGGACTCATATATAAAATTGATATAAAAGAAAATAATAATGTGTATATTGAAATGACACTAACTACACCTGGCTGTCCTCTTCATGATAGTATTACAAGTGGCGTGAAGCATGCAGTTGCTTACATTGAAGAGGTAAATGATGTCGAGGTATTAATGGTATGGCATCCTGCCTGGTCTCCTGAGCGCATGTCTGAAGAAGCAATGATGCAATTACGTGGTTAAGTCATTGAATTTCACTTTTTTCGTGTGTTTCGTTATACTTAAGAAAAGCGCAAGGCGCCCGCTTATCGGCGACAAGCATAAGACGAGCGCTGACAGAAGGTGCCTTTTACCTTCCGAAGCGATTGGCTTATAACCTCGAGCCGATGGCGCCTGGAGCTAGACACCTTTTAATTAAGCTATTTCTCGAAAGGAGAGTTATCAAATGGATGAAGCTTTAAAGGAAAATATAATGGGTGCACTTGAGCAAGTAGTTGACCCTGAGTTAGGGATTGATATTGTAAACTTAGGACTAGTTTATGATGTGGATATGAATGATGAAGGAGTGGCTCAAGTTTCAATGACATTAACATCAATGGGCTGCCCGCTAGCAGGTACAATTGCCATGGATGTAAAACGTGTTCTTACCGAATTACCTGAGGTAAAAGACGTAGATGTTAACATCGTTTGGAGTCCACCTTGGAACAAAGATATGATGAGCCGTTACGCTAAAATAGCTCTTGGGATAAGATAAGTTTAATTAGAAGAGAACGTGTCGATTGTGACACGTTCTTCGCTTTTATAGATGCTTTTTAAACCATTCGACTGATGCAAGCAGACCTTCTCTCGTTACTTTGTGATCAGCACGTGTATCTGCAATAAAGGATAGGTTTTCCCCTTTGCCTTTATAAAGCGGCTTAATTTCACGATAAAATCCATACGTGTATTTAAATGGTACCATTTTGTCTTTTTCACCATGCCAGAAAAACAATGGTCTTCCGTCTAATTTTTCTGGTTGTATGCTTAAATCATATTTCCTTAATTCTGCATATTTTTCTTCCAATTCAGAATCTGAGAAAGGTAGTTCAATATCATGCACTTTCAGCTCTTCAATTTGTCCACGGCAGAATTCCTCATAATAAGGGCTCCCCATAAGACTTACCGCAGTCTTAATCCATGGATACTGGGTCAATGCACCAAGCGTAACTATTCCTCCCATTGAAGTTCCCGCAACACCAATTCTAGTTTCATCTGCCAAACCTTTTCCGACTAATTCGTCCTTAATACTTTGAAGCTCTTTGATTTCATGGACGACTATATCCCAGAATTTAAAATTCATTTCAAGATCTTCAAGACCCTTATCTCTTTCTCCATGATAATCTGCTTCAGGTAATACTACACGGTATCCTTCCTCAGCATAAAGATAGGCATAGTGTAAATTATGTTCCTTGGCACTGCCAAATCCGTGAATGAACAGGATTAACGGGGCAGCTTCGTCTTTCAACTGGTCTTTTACAATATGTAATGCCGGAATGTCTGCAATCCTCTTCTTTTCAACAATAACCATCTTTTTGTACTCCTTTAAAATCAAATGCGCCT
>NZ_JBALOX010000102.1:8587-36096 GCF_036965165.1 Bacillus sp. JJ1521
GTTTTTAGTCTTTGATCTGACAACCCGAAAAATCACCTTTGAAAATCTGTGGCATCCGCTGGAGGCTTTAGGCCCACACGATGTGGGTCACTCAAACGTTGCCACAGGAAGTGGCGTTATTAGTCTGAGTTCCTTAATTTCAGCCAGAATTTGAACCCCTCAGAATTGGTTACTCTAATTGCATTCATCCCCCACTTAAAGAAGTGGAGGACTTCTGCTGAATAAAGTTAAAACTTTAGCCAATCACTAGTGTATCATTAATTGGTAGTTTACCTAAAAAAATTCGCTTTTCAATTGACGATTTTTTTATTATCTGGTTAAGTAGAAGAAAGAGAGCAGAGGAGATTGTTATGACAAAACAACATTTAATTGCACTTGATCTAGATGGTACTTTACTTAAAGACGATAAAACCATATCAAAAAGAACAAAAGAGGCTATCGATAATGCAAAAAAGGCCGGCCATATGGTTATGATTGCGACAGGAAGACCTTTCCGTTCTAGCTCCATGTACTATCAAGAATTAGGTCTTACATCACCAATTGTTAATTTCAATGGTGCTTTTGTCCATCACCCTCTTGATCAAGGTTGGGGTGTCTATCACGACACACTTGATTTAAAAACAGCAAAAGAAATTGTTGAAGTTGCCGATACCTTCCGGGTAAAAAATATATTAGCGGAAGTGATTGATGATGTGTATTTTCATTATCAAGATGAAACGATGTTAGATATTTTCGGTATGGGGAAACCGAATATTGAAACAGGTGATTTGCGAAAAATCTTAAAGCATGACCCAACCTCACTACTGATCCATCCTGACGAAGAAATTGCAGATCCAATTCGAAAGTATCTTTCTGAAATGCATGCAGAAGTAGTGGATCACCGAAAATGGGCTGCACCTTGGCATGTTATTGAAATTGTTAAATCAGGCTTAAATAAAGCAGTTGGAATTCAAAAGGTTGCCGATTATTATCAAATTCCTAAAGATCGTATTATTGCCTTTGGCGATGAAGATAATGATTTAGAAATGATTGAATTTGCTGGGCATGGAATTGCAATGGGAAATGGGATTGATGAATTAAAAAATATTGCAAACTATGTGACAATGACAAATGAAGAGGACGGAATTGCCCTTTATTTAGAGGATGTACTAAAATTAGAAAAAAATTAACGAACCGGTTGATAGCCGGTTCTTTTTTCAGAAATAATTACCTTATATATTCCTCTTCCAAATTTCAAACAATATGACTGGTGCTATAAAAAAGGCACTTATAAATTTGATTATGTAGCTGTTAAAGGGGGAATTTACGGATGGGTAGTAATAAATCAAAACGATTTGTTCATCAGGGTGCAGATGCTGTTCAACAACATGCACAGCGCTTTCCTTACCGTTCAACTCTAGCTGAAGCAGAAGCAAAGAAAAAACAGAATGTCGAAAATTCATCACTTGGAGGAATATAAAATGGGAAACCCTTTATTCCAGAAGGCTCGTGAAACTGTAGAAGCTGCGAAGTTAGCAAGCGCGGGTCAAAGTGATGCATCCTTACAGGATTCGATTTCGGTTGCAAAAAACGCTCTTTCTTCTGCTTATGCTAACTCTACAACAGCCGAGAAAGAACAACTCCGCGAATTACAAAATGAATTAGACCAACTTCAATAAGCCTTTGGCTAATTCAAAAAAAATGGGGTCAGACATAACGTCTGACCCTTCCCCTATCATTGGAACTGCTGAAGTTTTGCGTGATATAAATTTATAATAGAACCATCCTTTGCACTTCTTTCATATAGGTGAAGGATTAATGCTCCATTAGTAGGGATTTTATCCTTTGGAATCGAAATTTTGATCTCAAATTTTGCCCACTCCGGTGCACCATAAGATGCTGTTTGAAGAGTTTCAGGAATCACGTAGTCATGTCCATCCTCTACTGCATAGAAGAATGATGCTTCAAACACTCGCACTTCCCCAGTTACTGTATATTCTCCATTTTCTCCAAGTACTTGAACATTGCGGAATGCTTTATTCCCTTCCTCAGGGATTGTAAAGCTCTTTTCTGCCTGCAATGAATTTTCCTTAATTTCTTGTCCATTTACTTCAAAAGCAGTTGAGAATATAGTCGCATTATATTCCCCAGGTGAAAGTCTCGTTCCATCGTTTGAAGTATAGTCCCATGGTTCTTCCCAAACCTTTTCTTCACCTGGTTTAAGTTCCATATACTCAATGGACATGATAAACATTTTATCAATAGAATAGCGGTAAACTTCCTTTTCATTTACATCTGTCACAACAATTTCATACTTTTGACCACCTGGAATTGTCACTTTCACGGAATCGTCGCTTGTGTTTTTTAATGAAATGGTAAATATTGCTTCATTTTCCCCTGTTTTAATTGATAGGTTTGTTTGAAGTTTTTCAACCACGTTCTCATCCCCTCCAGGTTCTTCACTCTCTTGTTCTGGTGGTGTTTCTGTTTCTACTTTTTCACCGCCCCCTGAATTTACTGGAAGAGCATCTTCTGTTGTTGTGGTACCACATCCTGATATGATAAATAAACTCATTACAAATACTAAAGCTACTAGAAGCCATTTTTTCATGTTTGTCACCCCTTTATATGATTTGTCGAAGGATACGTAAAAAAGTTACTATTCTTTACGAAATAATCCATAAACGCCGACCGTTTGAACAATATTTGTAAAAGCATGAGGATCAACTTCCTTAATAATACGCTCCAAATCATATAATTCGTATCTTGTTATAACAATCATCAGCATATCCTTTGTTTCACTAGAAAAGGCACCTTTTGCAGGGATCATCGTAATTCCTCTTACCATCTTCGAGTGTATGGCCTTTTTTAATTCGTCCGCTTGCTTCGTCACGATCATTGCAGTTACTTTTACATGACTCGTATGGACAGTATCAATAACCCTTGTCAAAACATATAAAGCGACGAGAGTATATAAGGCTTTTTCCCAGCCAAATAAAAATCCTGCAGTAAGAATGATTAGCCCATTAAGCGTAAAAATATAGGTTCCAATTGGCTTATCTTTTGACCTTGATAATACGAGAGCTATTATATCCAATCCTCCGGTTGAGGCACCCCATTTTAAGGTTAAACCGATACCAATTGCTTGAATGACAGCACCAAATACAGCATTAAGTAATATATCATCTGAAATTCGTTCAAGTGGTATGATAGATAAAAATAAAGTGGTCAGAGCAACAGAAATAAAGCTATACAGGGTAAATGCCTTTCCTACCTTTTTCCATCCTAAAATCGCAACAGGAATGTTTAATAGGAGTAAAATTACACCTGTTGAAATGTGTAATGGCGTGTAATCACCTAGAATTCTAAACAATAGCTGTGATACTCCTGTAAATCCTGAAGAATATACATCTGCTGGAATTAAAAATAGGTTTAAAGCTGCCGCATTCAGCAATGCACCAATTATCACAATAATTACTTTTTTCACTTCTCTATTAACCATTAAAATAGTCCTCCTGGAACAACATTCTACAATTGCAATGGCAAATTTGCCGTCATACAAAATTTTCCCACATTTGTTGTAATTTTATCCAATCCTCGATAAACTTACAGTAGGCATGTTTTAGTTTTATTCAGCAAAGCCTGGCTGAATAAAACTAAAGCCTCCGGCGGATNNAAAGACTAAGTACGCCACGTCCTGTGGCAACGTCTTTGTGACCCACATCGTTTGGGCCTAAAAAAATCGGACGCAAATACGCCAGAACGCAATTGATTTAAAAAACCTAACCATAAAAAAAGAAGGTGAGACTTTTGACTGTTAGAATTCTTACTGATAGCGGTAGCGACCTACCACTTCAATTTTTTGAGGAAAACAATGTAACTTTATTCTCCTTAGGAGTTCATCTAGATGGGCAAGATTATGAAGATATTGCTACGATTGAGCCTGAAAAAGTATTTGAAGCAATGCGAAATGGGAGTGCTCCAAAAACATCCCAAGTTCCACCACACCGTTTTAAAGAGGTTTTTACTGAAATTGCAAAAGAAAAGCAATCTGCAGTTTACATTGCCTTTTCATCACAATTATCAGGAACTTACCAAACAGCAGTAATGATGAGCGAGGAAGTAAAAGAAGAATATCCAGAACTTGATTTAACGATTATTGACACGAAATGTGCATCACTCGGACAAGGCCTTGTTGCGAAAGCAGCAGCTGAATTAGCCGCCAATGGAGCTTCAAAAGAAGAAGTAGTAAACCTTTCAAACTTTTATAGCACTCATATGGAGCATCTTTTCACCGTTGATGATCTTGAGTATTTAGCTCGCGGGGGACGAATTAGTAAAGCTTCTGCCTTTGTTGGAGGACTTTTAAACATTAAGCCTCTATTAAATGTAGAAGATGGAAAACTAATCCCTCTCGAAAAAATTCGGGGAAAAAAGAAAGTGTTTAAACGAATTGTTGAGCTTATGGAAGAACGCGGAGTGGATTTATCAAATCAGACAATTGGTATTAGCCACGGTGATGTGGAAAGTGAAGCAATTGAATTAACGAAGTTATTTGAAGAAAAATTCGGGTGTAAATCTTTTTATATGAATGCAATTGGTGCCTCTATTGGATCACATGCTGGACCAGGAACGATTGCGATTTTCTTTTTAAACAAAATGCCAAACAGCTAAGTTTACATAGTTTGAAAAACGACTGGATATCCTATTTTTGAACGAGATTGGATTGAAGGGAGTGTAAATTATGCCAAATACAAGTGATAATGATAAAAAAGCTCAAGATAATAATGCATTACGCCATGAAAAAAATATGATGAGAGAAAAAAATCGTCAGGCTGGCAAACATCAATATTCAAAGAAAACAGATCATCTTTAAATTGAAACGCATCGGGATTGAACCGATGCGTTTTTCGTTACTACTCTTTTTTGAAATAAGTCCAGCCATCCTCTTGGTATACTTTTCCTTCTTTCATTAGCTTACCCAGTCCCCGTTTAAAGGCTGCTTTACTCATCTCAAATCTAGTTGAAATATCGTCCGGAGAGCTTTTATCCCAATATGGCATTGCGCCTCCACGACTTTCCATATATTGATAAATTTTTTCAGCATCATCGCCCATGATTTCATGACTTCTGCCAAGCAAGGATATATTTACAGTCCCGTCTTCCTTCACGTCAATAATACGACCTTGTACCTTTTCCCCAACTCGTGGCTCTCTTGTCCGTTGACTTTCATGAATAAAGCCGAGGAACCCCTCCTCTGAAATCATGAAGGAACCGACCATTAATAATCGATATACAGTACCAGTAATATTTTTATTAAAATCTTTTCTTGTTGCTGGCTTTGATATCGAACGAATGACGTCTTCAGTTGCTAGTTTACCAAAGAGTCTACCGTTTTTGTCTGTTCGTAAAGTGACATACAGTTTGTCACCTGGCTCAGGCCAAAGGTCCCAAACTTCATGCAAATCGTCCTTTGAGATAAGAATATCTTTATTAATCCCAATATTTACGAAAGCCCCAAGCTCATGTTTAATTTCAACGACTTCTACCCAATCATAGGAACCGATTTGAACAGTCGGTATTTTCATGGAAGCAGCAAGTCTCCCTTGATGGTCTTGAAAAAGAAAAACAGTTACATCCACATCTGGGTCAAAACCATCTATAATTTCATTTGTATGTAGTAAAACATCTTCTTCACCGTTTGTTAAAAAATAGCCAAACGGCGCATCTCTATCTACACGTAATGTGATAACCGTACCTGGTTCTAATGCATTCATTTCTTAAAGCCCTCTTTCTATGTTACTTATTAGTCATTCATAGTATAGACGTTTATGACCACAATTTACTAGTATTGTTTGGAAAAAGTTGTTCAAATTGCTAACATTGTCTATAATCAAGGCAAATATACTTTTTTGGAGGTTGGCAAATGGCAAAGGAAAGCTCATTCGATATCGTGTCAAAGGTGGATTTGCCCGAAGTAACGAATGCAATTAGTATTGCAAAAAAAGAGATTCAAACTCGCTATGATTTCAAAGGGAGTAAAAGTGACATTTCCCTTGATAAGGAAGAACTTATCTTAGTATCTGACGATGAGTACAAACTCGAGCAATTGAAGGACGTTCTCATCAGCAAAATGATTAAGCGTGGGGTTGCAACTCGTAATATTGATTATGGAAAAATTGAAAATGCATCTGGTGGTACTGTTCGTCAACGCGCGAAACTCATTCAAGGCATTGACAAAGAGAACGCGAAGAAAATTAATACGATTATTAAAAATAGTGGCCTTAAGGTGAAGAGCCAGGTTCAGGACGATCAAGTTCGTGTAACTGGTAAAAGCAGAGATGAACTTCAACAAATTATCAATGCAATTCGTGAGGCAGATTTACCGATTGATGTACAATTTATAAATTATCGATAAGAAAAATGCAGCGGACATGACCCCGCTGCATTTTTTTATTCATAAATATAATTTAGCACATCTAAAGCTTGATCAACCGTTTCAACGGTAACATTTGCTTTATTCGATAGCTCTTTTAAGGGATGAATCAGTGAGGTTGGTCTAACGATAATAGTAGGCTTATTCATCGTAATCGCTGCACTCGCGTCCATTGCCGTATTCCATTGTTTGTATTTTTCTCCGAATAATGCGATAACAACATCTGACTTTTGCATCAATACCTGCGTTCTAAAATTATTGATGTCTGATGCTGCGTTATCTTTATAAAAGTTTCCTGGTTGTTCACCTAGGATTTGTTCACCTATATTATCGGACTTATCATGGTTTGTTTGCGGACCGACAAATGTTAACGGAAGATTTTTAGATTCTGCCTTCTCCATAATTTCCTCACGCCAATTATCATGAATTTGCCCAGCTAAATATACGATTAACTCCATGTTTTCTCCTCCTAATGCCTTTTCAACTATCGTAACATATAGAACGGACTATTTTACAAATTTATACATGATAATTTCATCTTCATAATGTGTATCACTGAATTTAACGAACTTCACTTTTCGTCCTTCCTCATGGAAACCAAATTTTTTATATAGGTGGATTGCCCTTTTATTATGAGAGAATACTTCAAGACATACCTTTTCGAGACCAGGCTCCTTTTGGGCCCAATCGAGAAAATATGCCATTAGTTTGCTTCCGATCCCGAGATTACAGTAAGCCTCTTGAATACTTATACCAAAATATCCCAAGTGAGAGAGGCGCTTACGTTTCGAGGTCTGAAAATTTAAATTCCCAATAATTTTACCATCAATATCTGCTACTATGATTAAATTACCCGGCTTTTCATGGCACTCCATCCATTTTTCCTCTTCCTCAACAGTGGTTGTAAATTCCTCTAGTGTCGTAAGCAAGAACGTAGACTCGATAAGTACTATTTGGGTATGTTCAATTAACTGTAACGCATCCTCTTTTCTTGCGGGTCTGATTTTTATTTCCATTGGAACCTCCTATACGGAATTTATATATATTATCTATTTCTTTATATTTATTGGATTTCCTTTTAATTTGTTTTGTTTAGCCATTTGATTTTTATAAATACTTTATAATTTGTCGGGATGTATATTCCGACCGCTTTTATTAAAAAGTAATTAGGATACATTACATAAAGAGGTGTTAATAATGTCAAATAATCAAGGGAAAAACATTTTGCCACCACAGCATCAAAATCACCAGCCTGGAACTGAGACTGAAATGGTGCCAAGGCCAGTCTCAGAGGATATGGCCCATCAAGGCAGCCATAAATTAAAGAATAAGGTTGCTATTATTACAGGTGGGGACAGTGGAATTGGAAAAGCAGTCGCAATTCATTATGCAAAAGAAGGCGCAAATGTTGTGATCGTCTATTTGGAAGAGCATGAGGATGCTAAGGAAACGAAGCGTCAGGTTGAAGAAGAAGGCCAAAAATGCTTACTTCTAGCCGGAGATATTGGAAATGAAGAATTCTGTAAAGAGATTGTAAAGAAAACAATTGATGAGTTTGGCCAACTAGATATATTAGTCAATAACGCAGCTGAGCAGCATCCGCAAAAAAATATCCTAAATATCACAGCTGAACAGCTTGAAAAAACATTCCGAACCAATATTTTTTCTTATTTTTATTTAACAAAGGCTGCTCTTCCCCACTTAAAACAGGGAAGTTCCATCATCAATACGGCTTCCGTTACAGCATATAAAGGAAATGAGCAGCTTGTTGATTATTCAGCAACAAAAGGAGCCGTTGTTTCATTTACAAGGTCACTTTCCATGCAATTGGTTGGAAAAGGAATTCGTGTTAACGGAGTGGCTCCAGGACCGATTTGGACACCACTTATTCCATCAACCTTTACAAGTGACCAAGTTGCGAAATTTGGCTCGACAACACCAATGAAACGTCCTGGACAGCCCGAGGAGGTCGCACCAAGCTATATTTTTCTTGCAAGTGATGACGCTTCCTATATGTCCGGCCAGATTCTTCATGTTAACGGTGGAGAAATAGTAAATGGGTAAAATAGAAATGCTCAAGGTGCCCCAATTCAAGCGCTGACAGAAGGTGCATTTTACCTTTCGAAGCAATTGACTTAGACCAGAGAGCCGATGGCGCCTTGGGCTAGACAATAAAAATAGCATCATCCTCTACACTGGATGATGCTTTACTACTTAATCAAGCCTTTTATTACCATGCCTTTTTTTATTGTAATAAATAAATCCAATCATTAGCACTGGTATAATAAATACAACAAAAAATAATGTATAATTAATATTTGTCGTATCACGAACCACAAACACTTCCGAAATATCACGCTTTACAACAAAATGAAATTCATCATCGGTTGCACGAACAAGGTCCTCAGTAATTAGTCCGGTTAATTCCTTATTTTCCCCAACCTGTTCAGACGTTAAGGAAAAACTCTGTGTTTTCGTTGTATTATTAATTGCAACAAATGCTGTTTGCCCTTCATACTCTCTTTTAAAAACAAGTAAGCCTGCATCATTTTTAACTAATTCAATTGTTCCTTTTGTTAAAGCAGGAACACCCGATCTTATCTTAGCAAGCAATGTTATGTAATCAACTAGCTCTTTATCGGTTCGAAAATCCATTAAACCGAGGTTATCAGGTGACTCACTTCCATTTAACGCAATTTCTGTTCCATAGAATACGACAGGGATTCCAGGTGTTGTATACAAATACGTCAATGCTGCCTTAAGACGTGGTGCAGGATGCTCGTTTGCTTCTGTAGCCAAATAGGTGAAGCGAACCGTATTCGTGTTATCAAAAAAATGGATTAAGGAATTCGGATTTTCAAATCTTTGAGCTTGTTCCCATGTTTTTTCTACATCATTAAAGGTTTGGTCTGGAACACTAAAGCTTGTGATTCCTTCATATGGTATCGTGTTATAAACGGAATCAAGTCCGGCCGCTTCAAGCTCATGCAAATTATCTACACCTACAGATTGCCCAATCAATCGAAAATCTGCTTTTTCCGATTTCAATTCGGTTGATAAAGTAGCAATAAAATTTGCTGAAACTCCTTCAACAAGATCAAGTTTATAGCCATCAATATCTGCCTCTTGAACCCACGATTTTGCGTCTTCAACCAATTCATCATCTAAAGTACTATCATTTAGGCTAATGCCAAGATCCAGAATTATTTTTATGCCCTTCTCATGTGCCTCTTTTACAAGCTGTTTTAAATCATCTGCATTTCCATAATGTTCATTAATTACGCTAATATCTTTTACCACATACGGATAAAATGTATCCGATTCACTTTCAAATATTGGAGATAATAAAATGGATGTAAACCCCATATCCTTTAGGTAATCAAGTCGACTTGTAATTCCTTGGAAATCTCCCCCGTGATAGGATGTTGGGTTTGAAAGGTCCACCCCTACATCATTAGCACTTTTAGCATTATTAAAACGGTCAACCACTATGTAATAAATACTTTCTTCCTCTATTGTTAGGTTGTCAGCAGCAAAAGCCGGAACGGCTAACAAAAGTAGCATTGGAATCAAAAAAGCTACTATATAAATCTTTTTCTTCATCACGTAACCCCTATTTTCTTAGTACTCACAATTTAAAGTAACCTTACCCCTTCTCAAAAGTCAAATATAACAAGTGTTTGTTCATACTTTGTACATATTTATCGGCCAAACAAAATGAAAAAATAATGGATTTTTCTTTAATAATGCCTATTCTTTCCTGTCACATTCTGTGATAAACTAATATAGTTTTGATTAAGGTAATAAAGGGAGTTGACTGCTTGGATACTTCTATAAATACAAAAAAGTTAACATTGTTTGCATTGACATGGCCAATATTCATTGAATTGCTGTTACATATGTTAATGGGAAATGCAGATACCTTAATGCTGAGTATGTATTCCGATAATTCAGTTGCAGCAGTCGGGGTCTCTAACCAAATCTTATCATTAATTATCGTCATGTTTGGGTTCATTGCAACTGGTACAGCCGTTTTGGTAGCCCAGCATTTCGGTGCTAATAATGAAAAAAGTGCAGCTGAGGTTGCAGTCGTTTCTATTTTTGCAAACCTTGCGTTTGGTCTTATTTTAAGTCTTGTTATATTTGTTTGGAGTAAAAAGCTCCTGCTGTTAATGGATTTGCCAGTTGAATTATTAGACGAAGCAGACAGCTACCTTAGAATTGTGGGTATATTCTCATTCCTCCAAGCACTAATCATGACAATTGGGGCCGTCATCCGAAGCTATGGTTTCACTCGGGACACGATGTACGTCACAATTGGGATGAATATCCTAAATGTCATCGGGAATTATATTTTTATCTTCGGTCCATTTGGCTTACCAGTTCTCGGTGTTGAAGGTGTTGCCATATCAACCTCCTTTAGTAGATTAGTAGGCTTACTTGTCATCACCTATCTTTTAATAAAAAGAGTGAGATATGGTCTCCCATTTAAAAAGATTTTCCGTTTACCAAAAGTGCATCTTCAAAATCTGCTTAAAATTGGAATACCGTCTGCAGGGGAACAGCTTTCCTATAACTCCTCTCAGATGATTATTACTTATTTTATAACAATCATGGGAACACAGGCTCTTACTACGAAGGTTTATACCCAAAATTTAATGATGTTCATTTTCCTCTTTAGTATCGCAATCAGTCAAGGAACACAGATTTTGGTTGGACAAATGATTGGTGCTCGGCAAATTAATGATGCTTATAAAAGGGCATTAAAAAGCCTTAAGTTGGCAATTATGATTTCAGCAGCCATGGCGGTTGTCTTCTCATTATTCAAAGAACCACTTCTATCCATTTTTACAAATAATCAAGATATTATTAAAACTGGTGGCGTCCTTATCTTGTTAACTATCATTCTTGAACCAGGGCGAGCTTTTAATCTTGTTCTTATTAATGCTTTAAGGGCGACTGGGGATGTTAAATTGCCAGTTTACATGGGAATTCTATCAATGTGGGGAATTTGTGTACCGATTTCCTATGTGCTTGGCATTCACTTTGAACTTGGATTAATTGGAGTATGGATTTCTTTTATAGTGGATGAATGGGTGCGTGGCATCGTCATGCTTTGGCGATGGCGTTCACGGGCATGGGAGAAAAAATCATTTATTACACCAGATAAACCTGCAAACGTAACAGCCTGAATTGTTCAGGCTGTTTTTAATGTTTTTTCTAAAACCAGGGTAAAGCCTCACAAAAATCCTAGTTATAAATTTCCCATCTTTTGTCTAAAAAGAGGATAACACTACTTTCAAAAATTACTCAGCTATGGATGGAGGATTTATTTTGGATCTACAACAACGTCTTGGCAGCATAACTGAACAAAAACGCTCGTTTATCACAGGTACGACAGAATGCATAAATGATCAATGGATCTTCTTTGATGCTGAAACAGACGAAGCATCAATGCTTGAAGAAATGATTGGTAAGGAAGTAGAAGTTTTCACTTTAAATAAATGGGAAAAAGGTATTTTTGTGGAGGATGGCCTCATCCAAATGAGCGGTTATTTTTATAAGCTCGATAATGGAGATTGCCTCCGTTTTCGAAAAAAATTAACCTTGGCCTATAAGGAATGGCTAGAAGGTTTTACAGAGGATCAATTTCTTCGTTTCACGTCTACCTTAAATAAGCTTTCGTTTTCATTATATGATTGTTTACATTGTCATAATCAATTAATGTACCAAGAAGAGAATTTAGAAAGTGAAGGTGTCAATTTTATCATGTTTGATAATACAGAAATGCTTTTATCTGTTCACCATCACTTTTCGCGTGGAAAACTAAAGAAGGATCGATTTGAATTTACATTAGCTAATGGAAAAAGAGCGATTCTTTCAACAATTTGCAAATAAGAAAAGTGCCAAGGCGCCCGAATTGAGGAACATCGACTAACTACCGCCACGTCCTGTGGCGAACGTCGATGTCAGCACTTCCTGTGCAAGTCAAGCATAAGACAAGCGCTGACAGAAGGTGCATTTTACCTTCCGAAGCGATTGGCTTATGCCCCCGAGCCGATTGCGCCTGGAGCTAGACATCATAAGAAAAAGGAGGATGTTCGCACATGAACATCCTCCTTTTCTTACAATGCTTTAAGCTTTACCAATCCTTTTTCAAATTCTTCGCTTTTCATCGGACGATCAATATAGAAGCCTTGAGCGTAATGGCATTGGAGTTCCCTTAGTAATGCAATTTGCTCATCAGTTTCGACACCTTCAGCAACCACCTTCACGGAAAGTCCTTGCCCCATCGTAATGATCGCCTTCACAATCGCGATATCAGTGGTATTAACCTTAAGATTATTAATAAAAGTTCGATCGATTTTTAATGTATTGATTGGCAAATCTTTTAGATAACTTAACGATGAATACCCTGTCCCAAAATCATCAATCGATACCTTAACCCCGAGCTTTTGAAGCTCCTTCATGACAATAACACTGTGGTTAATGTTTCTCAGCATCACGCCTTCAGTAAGCTCAAGTGTTAAGTATTGCGGAGGATGTCCTGTTTCTACCAAAGCCTCCTTCACCACATCAATAAAGCGCATTTGTTGGAATTGGTTTGCTGAAACATTAACTGAAATGGTTAGATAGTCATAGCCCATATCATGCCATTTTTTATTCTCCTGACAAGCCTTTGTCAACACCCATTTACCAATCTCGTGAATGAGTCCAGTTTCCTCTGCAAGGGGTATGAATTCTCCAGGTGACACGAGTCCAAGCTTTGGATGCTCCCATCTTATTAAAGCTTCGCTGCCATAGACCTCACCGGAGGCTAAATCAATAAGCGGTTGATAGCATAAATGAAATTCTTTCTTTTCAAGTGCTCTTCGCAAATAGCCTTCCAGCTCTAACTTATACAAAACTTGCTGATTCATTTCCGTAGAGTAGAATTTCATTTTGTTGCCGCCTTGTTGTTTTGCAAGGTTCATGGCCGTATCGGCATGTTTAAATAATAACTCAGTGGTAATCCCATCGTTTGGATAGAAACTACCTCCAATACTTCCGGTTAAAAAGAATTCACGTGCTTCATACATAATAGGCTTAGCGATCTCATGCAATAGTGTTTGTCCAATGTCAACAATCTTCTCAACTTCAACATCTTCGGTTATCAGAATCGTAAATTTATCGCCACTAAATCTTGCAAGAAAACTTTTTTTGGGGAGCAATCCTTGCATTCGTTTTGCAAGTTGTTTAAGAATAATATCCCCCGCATAATGCCCAACCGTATCATTAATCATTTTAAATCGGTCAAGATCGATAAATAACACAGCTAATTTATGATGTTTCCTTTTCTTTGATAACCTCTGAACATATTCCTCTACTCGATTTGTAAAATGTAGACGATTCGGCAACCCGGTTTCTGCATCATAATAAGCTAAGCGTGCAATTTTTTCCTCTGCTTTTTTTTCATAGAAAGCTTCAATATTTTTATATTTTTCGGTAGTATGTTGGTGTTGCTCTATTAATTCGATGATATCTTTCAACTGTTTATATACAAAACTATAGGTTCTCAATACGAGATTCACCACTCTTTTTTTCTCTCATGAAGTATGTATCTATTCTTAAAGATAGCATAATTTCATGTCGAAAAATACAGAAAAAAAAAGAAAAAGCCACCCAATGGTAGCTTGTTCACAAATTTTTTAGAATCGCCATAGACCAAGTGGAAGTATTCCAGTCAACTCAGGCTAAGCACTTGAGTATAAAACATATTACTTACAGTACTGATGTATTGGCCATTGTTGGAGAACTCCTCTGCCCCCTATTCTATAGGAATATCAGTTCCTTCCTCATCAGTGTCCGTTTGAGTCCTCTCGTTTTGTTTTTCAATTGTATCCGTCTGTTTCTCTTTTTTTATTTCGTTGTTTTGTTCTTTTTTGAATTCATTCATTGTCGATAAGAAATCCTCTGCTAAGTCTGACGGAATAATTCCCGTTCCATATGTAGCCCCAACGTTTAAGCTTCCGCTTAAATCCCTTACTCCAAGTTGAGCAATATTATTATTTAGTTCGTATTTGTCAATTAGCATTCGTTCAACCTTAATATCTTGATAAATAATGGGCTGCTCGCTTCCTTCTTTTTCAGATTTCAACTGTTTCTTTAGTTCGTTAAATTCCTCAAGAATTTGTTTGTTATCAGACTCACACTGAAGAATCTGCTTTTTTATGCTACTCATTTCACTGCATAGTAGTTGAATCTGTTCCTTGAGTTTGTCCAATGAGTCAAACCACTGTGTTCTCAATCTTTTTTCAACAGTGGCTATGATTCTAGCTTCTAATTCCTCCGTTTTGCTAGGTTCCGGTTCCTGTGTTATCTTCTTCCCCTTAATTGCTGATTTCTCTAATGCATTCATGGTGGAAATGGACAGAAAGTGATTTTCCATTCTCAAGAATCGCTTCATTGTCACTTCAAGAGTATTAACTCTCTTAAACTCGATTTCAAGCTTTGCGATCCTCTTTTCCAAAGCCTCCTGATCATCATTCTTATGAAACTTTCTTTTTAAGGGCATCTTATTAATCACCACACTCTACCGTTTTTCAATCTATTGGTATAGTCATATTCATTCCGAAATTTGTTTGATTAGAGAGCTATTCTATAATAACAAGCTCCTCTGGCTCGATTTTTCGATGATAGGTTATAACAAGGAGGCCATAGTTATATCTGGCTCTTATAGGATTTCCGTCCGTCGGTTCCGGAAGCTCAATTGTGCGCTCAAATTCTCCATACACCCGCTCATTTTTTAAAGTGGTATCTGGTTTGAATGGCAATCGAGAAATCCCTTTAATCGTTAAATTTGCTCCACTGACTTTTAGTTGGATATCACGTTTGTCTATACCGGGGATTTCGATTAAAATAACAATTTGAGTGTCTAGCACGAAGATATCTACTGGAGGAAATTCAACCGATTCAGTGGTTCGTCTTGCTTTTTCTACATTTTCTTCCGACTTCATGTCCTGCATAAGTTTCTTTGCGGATTCTTTATCAAACACGTGATTCCAGAAATCACCCGCTTGATATTTCTGGGCAACTTCCATCCACTGCTTAAGCTTTTCAAAATCCACGATGCTTCCCTCCCGTTTTCCACATGACAAGCAAAAACAGCTACCGACTTCTACTATAATCATATTTTACGATTGACGTTTCATTCCTTTGATTTTGTACCAGCATCGACATGTCTTGTGTTCATCTAAAAAAAGACGCCCATTCATTCCATTGGCTGGACGTCTATTTCTGTATACTGCATATCAGTTGCCTTGGGCAGTTTGATTTGAAGAAATTCATCTTTGTAACTTGTAGAAGATCCTTTTTTCTTAACAAGCTCTGGCAAGGCGAACATATGATAACTATCCTTATTCGGATACCCCTCAATAATAATTTGGTTAGATGTATGGAAAATTTTTACATTCGATAAATTTGAAGGATCCTTCATTCGAAACTTCACATACACGTGATCATGAGAATCAAAAATCGTAGGAGTTAATTCATCTGGTTTCGCTTGTTCGCCAAAAGAATTCTCTCCCCCTTGACTAACCTGATTCTCATGAATGGCCCGATTTAACACAGAAGCATTATTTTGAAAAAAATCCAAGGAAGTTGACATTGATTTCGAGATGGACTCTTGAACAAATTTTTCAATGCTTGAAGATTCTCCAGATTGTTTCATCCACTGCTGCATGATATCCTTAAATGGAAAGAGCGATTGAAAAGGGAACATCTGATAACCTCCTTTCTAAAAGCTAAAATTGGTTTGAAACCGGTAAAGATGGATTTAAAATTTGATCTTGATCCGAAACATCTGTATCCAAATAACCTTCAGCAATCACAGATGAATTCGGAGACAAATCTCCCAATGAAAAGCTTAAGCCTACATTTTTTGAATTGGCTGTGTGGCTATTGTGAACCGTTCCGCCAATATCAAAATTCGCATTTTGACTCATATTATTCGTTTTTATATTAAAGATATTTATCATATAGGGCATTCTATTTATTCCTTTCTCTTAGACTTTATCCTTAAATTCGCCTTAAAGTATAAGGGGACTTCTCATAAATAAAATTAAGCTAAAGAATCCTGAGCAGCATTTACAACTGCTGGATTTCCAATATCTCCTTGATCATTTAAATCTGGATCAATAAACACATTCTCCATTCCTGCAGAAGTTGGTGAAAGATCCCCATACGATGAATTTTCTCCTTGCGACTTAGAATTTGCTGTGTGTGCGTTATGAAAGGATTCACCAATATTTACTGAACCGTTATTCGAAATGCTATTTACTTTCATGCTATAAATATTGATATGAGTTGGCATATTGATTTCCTCCCCTTTCATGTTCTTTATCCTATGCAAAATGTATGCAGGCTGTTATCCCTATTTTAAAGATGCTCCATTAAATCCGTTCAATAGTAACTCATACCTTTTAAAAAAGCTCCTCAATTACGGAGCACCACAATAAATTCAAGCTTAATATAATCATTTGTTCCAATAGGCCTTTGCTTCTTCCTCAAGTACCTTTAATCTCTTGTAGTAATCTGGGAATTCATTAAGATGAGCCAGCGCAATTTTCCCTGTAATTAAAGGATTATCACCTGTAACATTTGTTTGGCTAGATACTTTTCCATGTTCAAGTTCTGTATTTACTCCCATCCAAAATTCATCTAAATTAAACTTACTTTTATTAAAATCAATGCCTAATAGTACAGCGATGGCTGCTGCTTCCTCTTTGGTAAAAGATTTAACCCTATATTCAAAACGATTATTTTTATCCCAGTTTGAACTTCCTGTAGTTGGATATAGATTTTGTGAATAATAATTATAACCGTTTTTGAAGTGGTTTAAGTACGAATTATTATAGTAATACAAAACACATCTCTCCTAAAAAGGTCTTTATCACAATATACGATGGCAACCTAAACATGAGCGTGTCTTTAAAAGATTCAACAATATACTGATCTTGTGAGCTCTTGATAAAAATAAGAAAAAGCTACCCAAGGATAGCTTTTTCACAAATTTTTTAAAATCTCCAAATGCCTAGCGGAAGTTTCATTCCCAATCCAATCGTTAAGATTAACACAATAATAAATAATCCCCAGAATAATCCAGTTGGTTTTTGTTTACTAGAGCGCGCTAAAATCATTTCCATGAATCCGATTGTTAGTACGCCTAGAATTGCTTTACCTATGTATTCACCGTCAATTACTACTCCACCAAATAAAAGTAGTAAACCTGTAGCTATAATGAATAAATAAAATAAACGTAAAACCATTTTAACAATTTTTTGAGATCTTTCTTTACCGGCCTTATTCAGGATTGTTGCTGCTATAACAAATAGAATAATAGCAACTACCCAAGAAGTAATATGTGCATGAGTATTGACTGTCATGTACTACTTCCTCCTTTTTCTTTTTCATTCATGGTTTATCATAGCATGTTTAATATGAAAATAAAAACGTTCACTATATCCATTTTCACTGTTCATATAGTAAATATGTCGTTTTTGTGACGTATTGACTTAGTCCTCAATTTTATTTCTTAATGTTCCAAGGCCATCAATTGTAATTTCTATAACGTCGCCTACCTTTAAGAAGCGTGGTGGATTAAAGCCTTTTCCAACTCCCGCTGGAGTGCCTGTTGCGATAATATCACCAGGCTCCAATGTCATTCCTTGTGAAATCACCGAAATAATCTTTTCTATTGGGAAAATTAATTGGCTTGTGTTCCCTTTTTGTCTCACTTCTCCATTTACTTCCGTAGTAACGGATAATTGACTTGGATTTGGAATCAGCGATTTATGCACAAGCATTGGTCCCATTGGACAAGTTGTATCTAAGCTTTTTCCAAGGAAAAATTGCTTATGTCTGGATTGTATATCACGCGCTGTAATATCGTTAATGATCGTATATCCAAACACATAATCAAAAACTTCGCTTTCTTTAATTCCACGACCTTCTTTACCAATTACAACTGCTAATTCCCCTTCGTAATCCAACTGCTCTGTAATATTTTTATGGCTCAGTACGAATTCATGTGGACCCACAACTGTCGAAGGTGCCTTAGTGAAAATCATGACATGCTCGGGTACATCCTTTGCACTACCCATTTCAGCCACATGGTCTACATAATTTTTACCAACACAAAAAACATTTTTACTTGGTTTTGGTATTGGTGCCTTTAATGTAATCTCCTCAATCGAATATATACCATCTGCATCTGTATGGTTTAGAGCCCACTCTTTAATCTGATGCACCTTCTCTAGAAATTCCTCCCCTTGTGCAATAGCTTCAATCATTGTTTCGGGAATGATGGATGCCCCGTTCATTTGCATATCTAACGCCTTTACATCTAGTACTTGATCAAGTCTTTCATTTACCATCCCAATAAATTGTTTTCCATTCTTTTCTGCGGTTACAAACCTCATTATCATCACCTCGTATGTCGTTCTTAAATTAATTAATTCTACTTTAATTGTTATAATTCCTCCCTCGACATTTTGTAGAACTTTGTATTTTTTTGTAACATTTTTAGAGGTTTTAGCGAACTTGTTTTATTCTTTGTAAAGGCAGGTATAATAATAGTACAAGTCTTGTATATACTACTTTAGTCTAATGATTCATGGAGAATATTTGACTTTTAAAAAATGGAGAAGTGAAAATGTTCATGTTGAAAATTGCAATTGAATTAAAGCGCCGTAAAATGACAACATTAGCGGATCAGTACGGCTTTACTGCTTGGGAGACAGTAAAGTGTAGTCAAGAATTAGATCAATTATTGAATATTTATCAAAAAACCAAACAGAAAAAATTAAAAATGGTGAACTAAAATGATAAAAAGACTATTCGTATTAGCGAATAGCCTTTTTTCGTATATCTACCTTTTGGGCATAGGTTAATGTTCTCCAAATCCACTCGAATGGACCAAATCTGAATTTTTTCAACCAGAGATAGCTTAATCCGATTTGGACAATGAAAATAACAATCGTAAGAAGGAATCCTGTATATAGCTCTACTTTTCCATACAGTCCAAAACCATAACCATAAAACAACAGCGTACAAACAATCGATTGGAATAAATAATTACTTAATGAAAGGCGTCCAACAAACGCCAGCGGTGAGAAAAGTTTTTTCGAAACGGGCAGTCTCATTAATAGGACAATTGATGTAGCATATAAAACGGCTGTGCTGGGACCACCTATTGTGTCCTGTAAATAATCGGTCGCAGCATTTTTAGATGTATAATAAGGGAGCAACTTCATTGGAACACCAATCACTAGCGAAATCAGCCATAGAATCTTTACTTTCTTAATATCCTCATCACGGCCCTCAAACCATTTTTTCTTTGCGATAAAGGCTCCTAAAAGAAACATCGGGAGCAATGTAATGAATAATGCAAAGCTGTTGGCAGCATTATTTACATAGTACCAATCTTGGAATCTCTGCATAGTAATTTCCCAGAATCCTCCGGTAGCATAAATTTCTGCAGATTTCCCGGCAAGCTCTTCATTGAACATGACTGCACTTAACCCTGGATCAAACATGACAGCTAGAAACATCATCCCACCAAGAAATAAGTTAGGGACAAAGATTAGCACTAATGACCAAATTAACAATGTAGTTGGTTTTGCCTTAAGAAATAACAATAATAATGCACCAACTATTGCATATGTAATTAAAATATCTCCATGCCACACAAAAAAAGCATGTAAACATCCGATTAGCAAAAGGACGAACAATCTTCTAGTTATAAGCGGATAAAATGAATACCCCTTAGCTACGGCTCTTTCCTTAAATAGGATCATGCCAAACCCGAAAAGAAATGAAAACAGAGTATAAAAGCTTGCTTGTGCAAAAATGTCAACAATACTATGTGTCCATTGATTGAGGTTCCCGCTCCACCAGTCATTAGGGTTTAAATACAAAACTGGTGAAAAAAACGAAGGCATATTCACGAAAAAAATACCGAATATCGCTAGCCCCCTTATAACATCGATGGAGTGAATCCGCTCGGCCCCCATAACAGGGCTTAATTGTTTAATACTCATTCATACAACTCCTTAACAAATTCCTATAATGATTATAAGAGAATCCTTTTGAATTCTCTAGAAAAATATTACAAAAATTCACTTAAACCTTAATTCCCACTTCATCTAAATCACACCTTCTGGGTGTTTATCATAGAATACTGTAAACGCATCTACATGTACCAACTCACTATTTCGTATATTTTTAATTTTGTTTTGTAAAAGGGTGTTCGATATGCCAGCAATCGTTGGAGCTATAAAAATAAATAGCATTGGGAATAGCAGTGTCATGAATGTAGGGGATGTCTTTCAAATTGCACCTGTTTCTACTGCCAAAACATTTGCTGGGGCTGGCTCATTTAATACCGGGAACGGGAACCGTGTCTATAATAATCAGAGTGTAACCAACACATATGATGTGGATACAATTGATAGTGTTGTTGTTGGAAATGCCTAAGGGGGTATACGCAAATGAATTTTTATATAAATCAAAGTATTTGTATACAAACATTAAGAGTCGGGAGTGTTGCAAACTCATCTGTCCTACAAATTGGAAGTGCGGGAGTGATTCGACCTTCTGCTCATCTGTATAATACAGGTGGTTTTACCAAACCAGCTCCGGAAATCACAACAAAAGCAACAAATTTGTCAGAAGCACCAGCCGTTCCTTTAGGAGGTGCACCTGGTGCAGCAGCAGTAGCCCCTATAGTCGGTGCAACAGGAGTAAGATAATAGGCATTCACCCATTCTACCTTCTCTGCATAGAGTAATCTATAAGAGAGTTTTTGGAAAGGGTGAATGCTATGTACCCGTATTATTGCAATACTTCCACATATGTTCAGAATCTTTATCAATATATCCAGCAACAAAACCTGCGGATAAACCAATTAGAGCAATCCCTTCAACAAATTCAAACACAAATAAACGAATTAAAGGGTCAGCCTTCAACAAAAATAGAACGAATTGAGTATAAATTTGACCAATTAAAGGTTGAGACCCTAGAAGGAACATTAAATATTGGTTTAAATCCAATGAACGGCGAACCAATTGAGGATTTTTCCGTAGGTCAAGGAAAAATGAATATACCCGATATTCGACATGTTCATAAAGGACTACATGACGAAATACAAGATAATATCGACGAGTATTTATCTAATGATGTTCCGGTGCTCATTGAACAAATTGTTAATCAGGAAAGAACTGCACTTGAGGAAGGTCACTCAGGATTTATCATTGAGGATATCCAAAAGCAGATTCCTGATCGTATTGTCCATTACCTTGGGCAACACCATGCAGATTTACAAAATCCTTCAAAAGAAACCGAAGTTTTTGATACGGTCATCCAAAAAATTAAAGGAGACATTCGAAATTCGGTTACTGCTTATATAAAACATCTGCCTAAAAATTAGATAGAGGGGAATGAATCATGAACTTTACTGTGGTAAACAAAGAAATTCAAGTTGGACATATTGATATAGTCGGTGTTTCGACATCAGCTGTTTTTATTATTGGTGATGCAGAGACCATTTCTATGGCCTCTGCATTTGACACTCCACCAGAATCTTTAATCATTGGACCATTTGTTCCTCTAGCTCCCACGAGGTGATTAGAATGAAAAGGCTATCTGTGGTTGATTACCTTCGAATAAATGCTGTTCTTTTTAGTAGCATTATCGAGGTTGGTGATACAAGAAGAATTGCACCTGTTTCAGAGGCACTTGCCGTTCAACAAGAGGTACCTCTATTTTTCACGACTGAAGGAAATTTATCTGATTATCCTATTTTTACAAAGGAGCTTCCCAAGGTAATTATTGAGGAAGAAATCAATATGAATACCTTTCATCAAAACCCTGTCATTAAGGTAAATGCCATCAGGATTCTAGCTGTCTCTGCCTCGTCCGTACTCCACATTGGTTCTACCAGGGAGATTGAAACACAAGCAAGGGTTAAACATATTCGGAAAATTTTAGGTAATCCAAAAACAGAAAGATAGCTCACAGAATTCTAATTTCCACATAAAATAAAATTATGAAAATGCTTATTAAAGGATGACGCATATGCCAGCAATTGTAGGACCTATAAAAATTGTGAATGTCGGTGGCGGAGTTGTTAATTTCGGGGACTCCTTCTATGTTTCACCAAAGGATACGGCAAAGACTTACTCGGGATCAGGGTCGTTTAATACTGGTGATTTTATTTGTACGAATAATGGATTGAACTCAACAAATACTAATGATGAAGATTTTGCAGATCAACTGATGAAAAATAATGCGTAAAATAAAAAGGCCAAGAAGGCCTTTTTTATCTTTCTATAAAGTTTCTAATCTAACGAATGTTCCTCTACCTGAAGGCTCGGCTGGCTCTACGATTAAACGTTTAGGTAATCTAGCCCTTAATTCCTGTACATGGCTAATGACGCCTACTGCTAATTGTTTTGAATGTAGTTTTTCAAGAGCTGATACAACCGTATCTAATAGGTCCGCATCTAAAGTACCGAATCCTTCATCTAAGAAGAAGAATTGCAAAGGATATTCTCCCCTGAGCTGGATTTGTGCTGACAGAGATAGGGCCAATGCCAATGATGTTAAGAAAGTCTCTCCACCTGAAAGGGTAGTAACAGGTCGTCTAACCCCACCATTTGCATCATCTCTCATAATAAATCCACCCTGCGAATCCACTTCAACTGCATAGCGTTGTCTTGTTAGAATTCCAAGTCGCTCTGTTGCATCCAGACTAACTTGAACAAGCTGTTCTTCTGCAATAAACTCTACGAAGCTATTACCTTTAAAAACGGATTGAAGCTTGTTGTATTGCTCTACTAATTTTTCAAGTTTATTTCGTCGTTCTTCAAGTTCATTGAAACGCTCATGTTTTTCCAATAACACCTGGAGGGCCTTAACAGCTGCACCCTTCGCTTCAACTGCTTGTCCTAGCATCTCTTTCATTTCGGTGCGGACCATTTGAATTTCGTCCCATTTTTCTTTTGTTAATTCTTCACCTTTAAGCAAATTATTTATTTTTTGTAATTCCGTTTGGATTTGCTTGAAG
This sequence comes from Bacillus sp. JJ1521, assembly GCF_036965165.1. Lineage (NCBI taxonomy): Bacteria > Bacillati > Bacillota > Bacilli > Caryophanales > Bacillaceae > Bacillus > Bacillus sp. JJ1521. The sequence continues at coordinate 32,107 of NZ_JBALOX010000102.1, forward strand.
CGGTCCCAATAAAGTTCAATTTGTGATCCAAGCTCCTCTTGTTCATGTTTGGAAAGAATCGATTCCTTCACCTCAGATATTTGTAAAAATCCTGTTTTCTCAAGTACTTCCGTCCATCTTGCTGTTGCTTTTTCATTTCGATTTTTCCCATCCTCGAATGCTTGTAAAGCAGCATGGGCTTCGTTTTCTAGTTTTTGACACTCTGCTTGGACCTTTTGCAAAGCTTCGTATGTGAAGGCTTCCGTTTCTTCAAGCTGTTTTACTCTTCGCTCTGTCTCAATGATTAACTGATCGATGTTATTGTTTCCAATTTCTTTAGAGAGCTTTTCACGCGCCTCAGTTAGTGCTTCGAATTTCCCCTTTAATGTAGAGTTGATTTCAACAAGTTGACGATCAAGTCCATTGCTATCATTTTGATACTTTTGCTTTTCTTGTTCCTTTTGTTCAAGCATTGTTGTGCTAACTTCAATTTCATTAGATAGACTTTGTGCCAATTTGTCATTGTTCGAAATGTCTTTTAACCTTGCTTCAGTTGTTTCAAAATCAATGTGTGGAAAGGATTGCTTCCAGTTCAAATACTGTTCCTTCGTTTTTTCCTGGAAGTTTGATACTCGAGCCTGAAGCTCATTAAAGGATTTTATATTGATTTCCCTCATCTGTTCAAGCTGGCCAACCTGTTTTATTGATGTACGAATTTCTTGAATTGCTTTTCTTCCCGTTTCTTGAAGCTTCAAATAATCCTGTTGCAGTGATTTTTGCTCAATAATAAGGGATTGAAGCTTTCCATGTAAATCTTCAAACTCCTCCTCACTGACAAGCTTTATTGCCCGGACAGGGGCATTCATTTCCCCTGGGTACTCCCCGATAAGTCCTTCCGAAATTTGCTCAAGCTTAAGTTTGAGTGTTGAAAATTCTTGTTTCAAATTTCTTATCGTAGTTAAATCATTGTTAAGCTTTTCGATTTGGGCTTGGACTTCATCTCCATGATCTTCTACAATGGATACAGGGTTTGGATGATGGGTCGAACCACATACCGGACATGGATCACCAGATTGAAGATGGCCAGCAAGCTGAATGGCAAGATTCTTTTTTCTATTATCCTCTAAATCCCGCTTAAGTCTGTCAAGTTTAACTTCTGCTAAACCAATAAGCTTCTCGCTATCTCTTTCACGTTCACAAGCCGCGTCATAAATGGATGCATTTTTTAAGAAAATAGCTTCCACTCTTTGCTTTGCCTGGTCAAGCACTTTGTATTCTGATTCGAGCATTTTCTCCAATTGTTCAAGCTGACTACGACTATTTTCTAGCTCTGTTTTTTGCTCGTTTAGATTTGTATTAGAGAACATAATCGTCTGCTTTTCTTGATTGGCTTTCTGGATCTCACCTCGTAATTCAGCTGAGACAGTTAAACGAGAAAGCTTTTCTTTTCGTTCCTTTTGCTTTTCTGTATCAACCTCAATTGATGCAGCTATTGCTTCAATTTGTTTCTGCTTTTCACACACGAGGATTTGTAAGCTGTTTTGCTGCTCCTGTAGCTCATGCGCTTCCCTTTCAAGAACAATTGCTTTTTCCTGAACAAGTTTAGCATCAGTCAGCTGCTGCTTTTTTGTTAAGTAAAACGGTAGTTTCTCCGTTTTTTCCTGACGTGCCTGGTGATAATCATTTGCCTTTGTTTCGTTTTCCTGTTTTTTGATAGTTAATTGCTTTTGTAAAGTTTGATAACGTATATTTGCTTTGTCTAACGCTTCTTTTGCAGACTCATATTCCTCTAAATAGGGCAGGATGAGAGCCGCTGTTTCCGCATTCTTCAGTTTTTGTTCTAGTTGAAGGATCTGTGGTTTCTCTTGTTCGATTTCAACCAATTTTTGGGATAGATCGCTCTTTTCAAGCTGCCATTGCCAAATATTTTTACTTTTTTCAAAATCTGCATCAATCTTATTGACTTCATTTTGGCGTTTTTTCAGAAGAATTTCTGCGTTTTTAAGTTCTTGCTCAGACGATTTAATTGCCTCTGTTGATGCATCACCTAAACCCGCTTGTTCAGCTACAACTTCGTTTAAATCATTTTTTGCATTGGATAGCTTATTCTTTAATTTTTTATTAAACTTGTCCCCATATTGTTCTAGATTGAATAGACGCTGAAGCATTTGTCTACGGTCAACACCCTTGAGCGACAAAAACTCAGCGAACTTTCCTTGTGGTAGTACGACCGCTCTCGTAAAGTCATCAATGGTTAAGCCTAATAGATCCTGAACACTTTGATTGACATCACCGATTTTATCGGCAAGAACAACTGATTCCTCACCGATTTCAATGATTCGGCTTACCGAGGATTTTACCTTTAAATCATCCTGCCGTTTGAAGCTTCGCTCAATCATATAACGTTTAGTTCCTTTGGCATTTTCTAGCTCAAACGTAAAAGTAACATGAAGCTGGTTTTCGGCATGATTAAGAATCCCATGCGTATTATTGGATGCGCGCTCAACCTTCCCATAAAGGGCAAGTGTCATCGCATCGAGAATGGAGGATTTACCACTTCCTGTCGGTCCAAAAATCCCAAAAACTCCACCTTCACAAAGGGAGCTAAAATCAACAGTTTGTTTTTCGCGGAAGCTATGAAGTCCCGCTACTGTTAATGTGATAGGTTTCATCCTTCATCACCATCCTCGTCTACCTCATCAGTAATAAGCTCTAAAAATAGTTTCGTAAGCTCGGGCTCAGGTTGCGCCCCGCCTGTTTGTTTTTCATAAAAGCGGACAAATAGCTCATCAATTGGGGTTTTTGAATTCACTATTTGTTCTGTTTTTTCTTTTTCAAGTTCTTCAAAAACGGGTCGAATATGAATAAGACCACTGTGATGCTTTCGTAATCTATGAATCTCTTCAATTGACAGTGCATTTGTCACATGGATTTCAAGGTCAATCCAAGCATTCGCATCCTTACCTTCATCAAGCCATGTATAGACTTGGGCGAGTCCTTCTTTTGCTTTCCATCTTACAAGCGGTTTTCCACTTGATAAAAATACCTCAGACATTTCAATTGGCCGGCTGGGTTTGGCGTCTAAAATGGTTACAGACTTCGCGTAGCCAGATTCTGAAAAACTATAAGCTAATGGTGAACCTGAATAGCGAGCCATCGTTTTCGCCCTGGACACCATTTGTGGACGGTGTAAATGCCCTAATGCAACATATTGAGCGGATTCTGGAAGACTAGTAGCAGCCACAGTGTATGCCCCACCAATCTCGATTGGTCGCTCAGAATCTGAACTACTTCCACCCGTCACATAAATATGGCTCATTGCGATATTAATTGTTTCATGTGTAAAAGCCTTGCTCATTTCTTCAAAGATTCCTTGAATGCGTTGATCGTATTTATCGCGAAGCATTAATTCTTCATGTGAATCTGATAATACTTCCGCTAACCGTGACTCTGATGGATATGGTAAAGCTGCAAGTTTAAGAGTTTCATTTGTTGTAGGAACATAGATGGTTTGGACATCCATTGTAGGTAAGCCAAGTAATTGAATTCCTTGTTTTTGTGCAAGTGGTGAGGCTGCTGACAGGCGATCTGGGTTATCATGGTTTCCTGCAATAACCGATACAGGTCTCTTGCCACCATTTGATAAACGCGCAATGCTTTCATAAAATAAGCTTTCAGCTGCTGCCGGTGGATTCACTGTATCAAATGCATCTCCGGCCATTAGCACAACATCTATTTTTTCTTCTTCGACAATTTTTACAAGTTCGTCCAAGAATCGGGCTTGTTCATCTAATCTACTTCTTCCTTCAAGTGATCGACCTAAATGCCAATCCGCAGTGTGAAGAATTCTCATTCGTAAGTCCCCTTCCTAAACCGTATTCTATTACTATTATTTTAACATAGGAGGATGTATTGGATTGATAGTGTTAACTGGAAATACGAAAGAAAAAGTACTGCCCTAAAATAAGAGCAGTACTTCTTAATCAAATACGCATTGGCGTATTTGCGCCC
>NZ_JBALOX010000103.1:0-11267 GCF_036965165.1 Bacillus sp. JJ1521
AACTATGAAAAAATGTTAGAAATTTATCGAATATTGTCAATTATTTTTAAGGTATTTCACTAGTCGAAATAACTAGGAAGGATAATTAGAAAAGCTGTCGAATTTATTTCAGTATGAAATTAATTTAAGATTAAGTAGGTGTTCATTGATGAAATTTCAAAAGCCAGATGTAGAACAGTTTTTTAGAACCTTTGGTATTCAAAACTTTTCTATTAGTCCAGATGAAAGTCAGCTAGTATTTAGTACGAATTTAAGTGGAAAATATAATCTTTGGGCAATGGACTTACCATCCCAATTCCCTTATCCCCTAACATTTATTGATCAAAGTTGTCAGGAGTTAATTTATGATAAGAATGGTCAATTTTTGATTGCAGGTTTTGATAAAGATGGTGATGAAAATACGCAATTATATGCAATACAGCCACAGGGTGGGGAGTTAAGACCAGTAAGAATTCAAGAAGGACATCGTCACATGATTGCAATTTTTTCAAAGGACGGAAAAAAATTGTATTATACTTCAACGAAGGACAATGCAATGTGTTTGAATTCATACTGTTTTGACTTAGTGACAGAAGAAGAGGCAATTATTAACGAAGGAAAAGATGCAGCAACCTATTTAGTTGCACTCAGTCCAAATGAAGGTAGTCAAATCTATCTAAAGCATTTTGCAAACACATATTCATTAGCCTTTTTACATAAAGACGGTAAGGAAAATCGCTTAACTCCTGAAACCGATCAACAACATACTGTTTCGGATGTGTTATTTACATCTGAAACTACGATTTACTTAGTAACAGATTATGATGATGAATTTTCCTATCTTGCAAAATATGATGTGAATACGAATCAATTTTCAAAAGTTGTTTCACTTGAAATGGAAGATTTCAAGTCAATAAAATATAATGAGAAATCTCAACTAATTTATATTGTGAGTGAAAAGGGTGTTGAGGATTTTCTATATGCATTTCATATGAAATCAGGTAAATTAGAAAAGCTTACTTCTCCAACATCCGTTATTGAAAAGTTGATCGTAACAGAAAATGATAACCTCTATGTTCTTGGACGTTCGGCTACAAGTCCATTTAACATCTACAAGCGCCTTGTTAATGAAGATATATGGGAAGCGTGTACCAATTACAGAGTTCCTGGGGTAAGTGAGGAAGAGCTGGTCCATCCCGATGTCATCACATATCCATCATTTGATGGCCAAGAAATCGAGGCGTTACTTTTCAAGGCAAAATCGGATATCTCAAATGGACATTTGATTCTATGGCCACATGGTGGACCACAGGCTTCAGAAAGAAAATCCTTTCGAGCAATGTTTCAATTTTTAGTTAATCGGGGGTATAGTATTTTTGCACCGAATTTCCGTGGTTCAACTGGTTATGGTTTGGAATTTACGAAAATGGTAGAAGGTGACTGGGGCCATGGACCACGACTAGATAATATCGAAGGGCTTGAATGGTTAATCAAAAATGAATATGCTGACCGCGATAAAATCCTACTTTTAGGTGGTAGCTATGGGGGATATATGGCACTTTTACTTCATGGTAAGCATTCCGAATACTTTAAAGCTGTAATTGATATCTTTGGACCAAGCGATCTATTTTCTTTTATTGATTCAGTTCCCGAGCATTGGAAGCCTGTCATGAATCAATGGGTTGGTGATCCTGTGAAGGACAGAGAGAAGTTAATAGAGTTTTCACCAATTACCCATTTAGATGGCATGGTGAAGCCGATGTTAGTTATCCAAGGTGCTAATGATCCCCGTGTTGTAAAAGCAGAATCTGATAAAATCGTACAGGCATTACAGGATAAAGGCAGGGAAGTCGAATATCTCGTGCTTGCGGATGAGGGACATGGATTTTCGAAGAAGGAAAATGAAATCAAGGTAAACCGAAAAATATTGGAATTTTTTGATCAATTTATCTAGAAAAAAAGACGTGTGACCAATTAGGTTCACACGTCTCTTTTATAACCATTTAATCTTAGGTTCTGTCTTATTTTTTATCCGGGAGATGTTTGCACGGTGACGATAAAATACAAATGCTGCTAGTAATGAAACAGCTATGATTAAAGGATAATCTGTTTTATAAAATATACTATACACAATACTGAAAGTGACGCAATAAATTGCAACTAGCATAGAAGATAGAGAAACCATCTTCGTCAATTTTAAGAAAATAAAAAAGAATATTAAAATCGTCAAAAACAGAATTGGATTATATCCCAATAGAACTCCACCTGAGGTTGCGACTGCTTTCCCACCTTTAAAACCAGCGAAAATCGGATACATATGACCAACTACCGCAACCAAACCAACTAATAAAGGGAAATAATCAGGATACGAATTACCCAATAAAAGAAAAGGAAGTAAGGTTGCTAATGTTCCTTTTAAAATATCAGCAATCGTTACGATTAAACCGGCTTTTTTCCCAAGTGTTCGAAAAGTGTTAGTCCCACCTAAATTTCCACTGCCATGCTCCCGTATATCAATACCGTAGCCAACCTTCCCTACAATTAACCCTGAAGGAATTGAACCAAGAAGGTAAGCAAGGAGTATAATAACTATATTCATACACATAACTCCTTTAATAAAATAATAAATATAAATGCAACCTGCACCGATTGTACCATTCTTTTGGAATTATACCATGCTTGTACAAGTATACTCATTATACTAAAATTTTTTCCTTGAGATGAATTTTTTTTAAAATTCGACAAAAAATGATTGAAATTCTTATAAAAACAAACATTAGCGTTGAAAATCTAAATAAATGCAGGAATATCTATGCTATGGACCGAAATACTATGAGAGATAAAATATCTACCACTTAGAATGTAAATCAAAATATAAATAAGGGGATGCAGGCTATGACATTGGAAATTCCAACTCGTGCTGAACTGGGTAAAATCTTAAAGAGAAGTAAAAGGATTGCTGTTGTAGGATTATCAGATAAGCCTGAAAGAACTTCAAATATGATAAGTAAGGCCATGCAGGATGCTGGATACGAAATCATTCCTGTAAATCCAACTATTGATGAGGCATTAGGTGTAAAAGCCGTTAAGTCAATTAAAGATATTGAAGGGCATATTGATATTGTCAATGTTTTTCGTCGCTCTGAGCATTTAATGGACGTTGCGAAAGAATTTGATGAAATTGATGCAGATGTGTTTTGGTCACAGCTCGGTTGTGTAAGTGAGGAAGCATACAACTTCTTAAAGGATCGTGGGTATACAGTTGTCATGGATCGCTGTATTAAGGTTGAGCATGCGCTGACAAAATAACAGAACACGAGATAAAAATCCTTGTTTTTACACAAGGATTTTCGCCTTTTTGCGAGAAACGGTTTGCCAAATCTGGATAAAGATATAAAATAAAAGATAGGGCGTTAAAAAACAAAACATTTGTTCTGTAAAGTAAGATATACTTATATTAGTGAAACTACTTATATAGAGAGAAGCTATTTGTTAGCTATGTACTTGGGTAATCTCCCAAGTGTTTTGTATATGAAAGGGGTATGTTTTTTGGTTAAGCAACAATTTGATTACAATGATGATGCAATTCAGGTATTAGAAGGCCTTGAAGCCGTTAGAAAAAGACCTGGTATGTATATAGGAAGCACCGATGGTAAAGGTCTTCACCACCTTGTCTATGAAATTGTAGATAATTCAGTGGATGAGGCTTTATCTGGTTATGGAAATCACATCATTGTTAAAATCCATAAAGACAATAGCATAAGTGTCCAGGATAAGGGACGTGGAATGCCAACCGGGATGCATAAAATGGGTAAGCCAACACCAGAGGTTATTTTCACAGTGCTGCACGCGGGTGGAAAATTTGGACAAGGTGGCTATAAAGCAAGTGGGGGTCTCCATGGGGTTGGAGCTTCTGTTGTAAATGCATTATCTGAGTGGCTAACTGTTACAATTAAGCGTAATGGATTTGTTTATGAGCAGCGCTTTGAAAACGGTGGAAAACCTGCTACTACACTAGAAAACATCGGGAAAACGAATCAATCAGGTACGACCATCCATTTCAAGCCAGATACAACGATTTTTAGTACAACGACTTTTAATTTTGAAATATTAAGTGAACGCTTGAGAGAATCAGCTTTTTTATTAAAAGGGTTGAAAATTGAAATTATAGATGAGCGTAATGATTTCCGTGATGTTTATCATTATGAAAATGGCCTTGAAGCGTTTGTGGAATACTTGAACGAGGAAAAGGATGCATTACATCCTGTTGTATCATTCGAGGGTGTTCAGAACCGAATGGAAGTAGATTTCGCCTTTCAATTTAATGATGGGTATTCAGAGAATATCTTATCCTTTGTAAATAACGTTAGAACAAAGGATGGAGGTACTCATGAAGTTGGATCAAAGACGGCATTAACTCGTGCCTTTAATGAATATGCGCGGAAAACGGGCCAATTAAAAGAAAAGGATAAAAATCTTGATGGCTCTGATATTCGTGAAGGATTAACGGCGATTGTGTCTGTTCGCATACCTGAAGAATTATTACAATTTGAGGGTCAAACAAAAGGTAAGCTTGGAACAAGTGAAGCACGTTCTGCTGTTGATTCAGTTGTGTCCGAAAACCTTTCATATTTCCTTGAGGAAAACCCAGACGTAAGTACACTTCTAGTAAAAAAAGCAATCAAAGCTTCCCAAGCAAGAGAAGCTGCTCGAAAAGCGAGAGAAGAAGCTAGAAGCGGGAAAAAACGCAAGAAATCTGAAACGTTATTGAGTGGTAAGCTAACTCCTGCTCAATCCCGAAACCCTGAAAAAAATGAACTTTACTTAGTTGAGGGTGATTCCGCTGGAGGATCAGCCAAACAAGGGCGTGACCGTCGTTTCCAAGCGGTACTTCCACTAAGAGGTAAAGTGATAAATACGGAAAAAGCAAAGCTTGCTGATATTTTTAAAAATGAAGAAATCAATACCATTATTCATACAATCGGCGGCGGAGTAGGTGCGGACTTTACTGTTGAAGATATCAATTATGACAAAATCGTCATAATGACGGATGCAGACACTGATGGGGCGCATATTCAAGTCTTGCTTTTAACGTTCTTTTATCGTTATATGAAGCCTTTAATTGAAGCGGGTAAGGTTTATATTGCCCTTCCACCTCTTTATAAGGTAAGTAAAGGGGCAGGTAAGAAGGAAGTCATTGAATATGCATGGAGTGATGACGAGTTACAGGGTGCAATAAATAAAATAGGAAAAGGTTATATGATTCAGCGCTATAAAGGTTTAGGAGAAATGAATGCAGATCAACTATGGGATACAACGATGAACCCCGAAACGAGAACGCTAATTCGAGTCAGAATTGATGATGGAGCAAGAGCCGAGCGTAGAATAACAACACTTATGGGTGATAAGGTTGAACCACGCCGTAAGTGGATTGAATCAAATGTTGCCTTTGGCCTTGACGATGATTCGAATATTTTGGACAATGAAAATTTATCGGTCGTAGAAGGGGAGTAACAAATAGATGGTACAAACAGAAAAATATCGTGATCTACCTCTTGAGGATGTTATTGGTGATCGTTTCGGTAGATATAGTAAATATATAATTCAAGATCGTGCATTACCAGATGCAAGGGATGGTTTAAAGCCAGTTCAAAGACGTATTCTATATGCGATGCATGTTGAAGGAAATACTTCTGATAAAGGTTTCCGTAAATCGGCTAAAACAGTCGGAAACGTTATCGGTAACTACCATCCACATGGTGATACGTCTGTTTACGATGCAATGGTTCGTTTGAGCCAGGACTGGAAGGTTCGAAATGTCTTAGTTGAAATGCATGGAAATAACGGTAGTAATGATGGTGACCCACCAGCAGCGATGCGTTATACGGAAGCACGTCTTTCAAGTCTTGCTTCCGAGCTTTTACGTGATATCGAGAAAAGAACAGTTGAGTTTATTCCAAACTTTGATGATACAAGTAATGAACCAGTTGTATTACCGGCTAGTTTTCCTAATTTACTCGTAAATGGTTCAACTGGAATCTCAGCAGGATATGCAACTGATATTCCACCACATCATCTGGGTGAGGTTATTGACGGCGTTATTACGCGAATCGACAAACCAAATTCAACAGTTGATGAACTTATGCAGGTAATTAAGGGACCTGATTTCCCAACTGGCGGTATTATCCAAGGGATTGAAGGGATCAAGAAAGCTTATGAAACAGGAAAAGGAAAAATCATTGTTCGTGGAAAAGCGGACATTGAGGATCTTCGTGGTGGAAAACAGCAAATTGTCGTAACTGAAATCCCATATGAAGTAAATAAAGCCAATATGGTTAAAAAAATTGACGAGATTCGTTTAGACCGTAAAGTGGAAGGGATTAGTGAAGTCCGTGATGAAACAGATCGAACAGGCCTAAGAATCGTCATAGAACTAAAAAAAGACGCAGATGCACATGGAGTTTTAAATTTCCTCTATAAAAATACTGATCTTCAAGTAACCTATAACTTTAACATGGTTGCAATTTTAGATAGAAGACCAGTATTGATGAGTTTACCGATGATTTTGGATGCGTATATTAACCATCAAAAAGAGGTTATTACCAATCGATCACATTATGAATTGGAAAAAGCACGTGAACGTCAACATGTGGTTGAAGGTCTTATTAAAGCTTTATCAATCTTAGATGAAGTCATTGCAACAATTCGTGCTTCAAAAGATAAAAAGGATGCGAAAAATAACTTAATTGATAAATTTGGATTTACAGAACCTCAGGCAGAAGCGATTGTTTCCTTGCAACTATATCGTTTAACAAACACAGACATTACAGCACTACAGCAGGAATTTGATGAGTTAAACAAAAAGATTAGCGAATTAGTTGAAATTCTTCAAAATGAAAGTAAGCTTCTACAAGTTATTAAAACAGACCTAAAGCGTGTGAAAAAGACGTATGCCGATAATCGACGTTCAAAAATTGAAGATGAGATTGAAGAGATTAAAATTAATCTTGAGGTAATGATTCCATCCGAGGATGTAATCGTAACTGTAACCCAGGACGGCTATGTAAAACGAACAAGCCCACGTTCATATGCTGCATCCAACGGTCTTGATTTTGGCATGAAGGATACGGACCGATTGTTACGCCAATTCGAAATCAACACAACGGACACATTACTTCTTTTTACAAACAAGGGGAACTACTTATATATTCCAGTACACGAGCTTCCTGATATAAGGTGGAAGGACCTTGGTCAGCATGTTGCTAATATAATAAGTATAGACCGTGATGAGTTCATTATTGAGGCATTCCCAGTTACAAATTTTGAACTGCCTGAATATCTTCTTTTCATCACGAAAAATGGAATGGTGAAAAAATCAGAGCTATCGTTGTATAAAGCACAACGATATTCAAAACCACTTGTTGCGATTAACCTGAAGAATGATGATGAAGTCGTAAATGTTCATATCACTAATGGAAATATGGATGTCTTCCTAGTTACACATCTAGGCTATGGACTATGGTTCGGGGAAGAAGAAGTCAATATTGTTGGTCAACGAGCAGCAGGGGTTAAAGGAATTAATCTAAAGGATGATGATTATGTAGTCGCTGGATACGTCGTGCCACCATCAACACCGGCTGAATTAACAGTTGTTACACAACGTGGTGCTGTCAAGAAAATGAAAATCTCGGAATTTGAAAAAGCAACACGTGCAAAACGTGGATTAGTCATGCTTCGTGAGTTGAAGAATCATCCACACCGCATTGCTGGAGCACATTTTGTGACAAATGTAGATGAACTTTTCCTCAAAACCAAAAATGGAAAAATGGAATCCGTTGAAACAAATTCGTTACGTCCAAATGATCGCTATAGCAATGGTTCGTTTGTAGTAGATACAGATGAAGCGGGCGAAGTTGTTGATACTTGGATTGTCACGCATGAAGAAATAAATGACGAATCGAAATAATGTTACGAAAGAACAGCTACTAATTGGTAGCTGTTTTTTGGTGATGAAAATTGTCAAACCAAAAGTCTTGATTTCGAAAAATATTTATATTTTAAATATGTCTACTTTACTGTACAATAATTTTATAAGCTTTACTTAGAGAGTAGGTAATATTGCGAATATGATTAAAAAATATATTAATAAAAGAAATGTTATTCTTGTAATAGCCTTAATCGTTGCATTGTATTTATTACCAATGTCAATTTCATTAATTTTAGCCTTTTTAACCGCTCTTTTATTGGAGCCAATTGTTAATTTATTAACCACAAAATACCGATTTAAACGACTTTATTCTGTAACAGTAACGTTTGTCGTTTTCCTAGTATTCGTATTATTTTTGGGGTATTTATTAGTCAATGTTATTATTAATCAATTGATTACTCTTGTGAAAAATATACCGTTTTATGTCTCAAGCATTGATACGGATCAAATCATTGCGACTTTTCAACAATTTGAAACTTATTTTGAGGATTTGCCAAAGGAAGTCTTTGATTCAATCATGAATACCCTGTATTCTTTCCAGGATTTATTGATTGTTGTAGCCAGGAATATTACAGAGGGAACTTTTGGTTTTGTTTCAAGCCTACCACAACTATTATTAGAGCTAATTGTATATTTAGTTGCAGCTTTTCTTTTCATGAATGATCTCCCTACAATTAAAAATAAGCTTAAAGACATGCTTCAGGAGAGTTCAATTGAAAAGGTGAAAATTGTAACAACCCAATTGAAAAAGATATTTGTCGGCTTTTTAAAAGCACAAATCGTCCTTAGTGGGGTAACATTTATTATTACTTATATTGGGCTTTGGATTTTAGATGTTAAGTATCTTTTAATTCTTTCATTGCTAATAGTTTTAGTCGATTTACTACCAATACTAGGGACTGGATCTTTCATTGTTCCATGGGCCGTTTTTGTCTTAATTAACGGGAACACCAAGCTTGGAGTAGGATTATTGATTCTGTTTGTACTAATTACGGTGATTCGGAAAATTATTGAACCAAAGATATATTCGCAAAGCTTCGGTATTAGTGCATTAGCGGCGCTCATTAGCATGTATTTAGGATTTAAAATAATTGGGATCGTTGGTTTACTACTTGGACCACTACTCGTTATCCTTTACGATTCACTAACAAAGGCTGGAGTAATCAATCTCGGCTTTAATTCGGAAAAAATTTAAGAAAAGCTACCTAAACGGTAGCTTTTTGTATTATTTTGTTTCTTTTAATTTNNGTGGTGTTATTGCCGCCACCTTTCCCAAAATAATTTTTTAATTCTTGTTTGAATAATTGGCCACATTGAACTGGGAATGAGCCATTATGTGAGATAAGTAGCTTATTTTCAAGCGTTGTTGTAAAAATAACACATTGATTCGATGATTCATTGATTTGTTTTGCAATTCCTTGAAGTTCTTTTAATGGTGTATCCTCGAAATTCTTGATAATTATGGGTCCGTCGTGAGATTGAATCAGTTCCTGTGCAAAAAATTGATTCAATTTACCTTTTAACTCCTCAATTTCTCTTTGATATCGTTTGTTTTCTTCCTCTATTTTTGTAATTTTTTCAATGAGACCTTCTCGATTTGTACTATATTGGTTTGCTAAAGAGGCTAAGGTCGAATGTGTTGCCCGGTAATCTTCTAGAGCTCGATTTCCAAATATTAAGTAAACACGTGTCTTTCCTTTACTTTTTTCTGTTTTTAATAGCTTCATTAATCCTAATTCGCCAGTTCTAGAAACATGGGTACCCGCACATGCAGATGTATCTATTCCTTCAATCTCCACAATCCGCATTTCATCGCCTTCAACATCAGGCATTTTTCGTAAAGGGAGGGTGCCGGCTTTTTCCTTAGAAACAAAATAAGTTTTAATTTCTCGGTTTTCATAAATAGCTTTATTTACTTGGTTTTCAATATGTAAAAGCTGAGCATCACTAAATTCTGGAACACTTAAATCGATTGAAACGGTGTCTTTTCCTAAATGGAAGCTTGATGTGTGTGCATCATATTCATCAATACAAATTGCTGACAGCAAGTGTTGGCCAGTATGCTGCTGCATGTGGTCATATCGTAGCTCCCAATCAATTTGACATTCAACCGTCTGTTTTTCTGGAGGATGGGGGAGCTTATGATATACTTCGCCAGATTCCTGAAAGACATCCAAAACGTTAATATTATCAATCAGTCCTGTATCAGATGGTTGTCCACCACCTTCAGGATAAAATGCTGTTTCTTCTAGGGTAACAAGGAAATAGTCATTCTTTGTGATTATATTGGTAATCGTAGTTGTCCATCTTGCTAAATAAGGATTTTCATAATATAGCTTTTTGGTCATCAGAACTCGATCCTTTCGACATTAGATATTAAAAACATACTAAAAAAGGAGGAAAGATTCAAATATTAAAATGAATTAGAAGGGAGGAAGCGCCATTAAGTATCTTAAAATGGCAATCTGTATGAAGCCTGAGAGGCGGGCATAATTAGTGTTTACCTTGTAAAAAGAGTAGGTGTTGGAGAATAGGAGTGTTTACTATACTGAATGACTAGTTGCTCGTAAGAAAGCTATGCGGAGATGGAGTAGCTGCTGGAAGAATCGATTAATATTCGTAATAAAGTTAATGGAGGTTAAAAGAAGAAAAAAAATGGAAGTTTATCATAATAATATTATGTAAACTTAAAAATAGAAAAATATGAGGGAGGGTTAGAATTAAGCATTTTGATATTTTTCGATAATAAATTCCATTCCAATTTCAATTAATGTGTTTGTGTGTGTTTTTAGCCTGCGTGCACGATCTTTTAGCAAGTCATATTGAATGTTGCTAAATGTTGTGCCCATTTGGATTCGATCCAATGGTTTAACCGGGGTCTTAAATTCTTTAGGTTTCTTATAAGTATATAATACGTGATCAATTCCTTCAGCGAGTAATTGATTAAACGGAACTTGTTTGTGATTTGCAATTACTTTGATTTGTTCGAGCAAACTGCGGCTAATTGTTGTATTTTTCGTTACACGATCAGCATTATGTGGTCTAATTTTGCTTTCGTAATGCATATGTAGATCAACTCCTTGGGTAAATGTAAAAATGAAGCGTACTATAATAAACTAATAATTGTTTTATGTAATCATAAGGTACAGATTGTAGAAGATTATAGAAAATAGACAGTTAACTACAATAATTTAATTATAGCACGGATTTGCTCTTATTTTATTGATTTGAACTAGCTTCCTAGAATAGATATTATGTTAACTAGAATGAATGTTAAATAGTTAGTTAGATTAGTTACCTT
>NZ_JBALOX010000104.1:0-1587 GCF_036965165.1 Bacillus sp. JJ1521
CAAGAATCCTGATTGCCAAAATGGGACAGGATGGCCATGACCGTGGAGCAAAGGTAATTGCAACTGCATTTGCAGACCTTGGTTTTGATGTCGATATCGGACCATTATTCCAAACCCCTGAAGAAACGGCACTTCAAGCAGTGGAAAATGATGTTCATGTGGTTGGAATGAGTTCACTCGCGGCAGGGCATAAAACATTACTTCCACAGCTAATAGAAGAGCTTAGGAAACTAGGGCGTGAGGATATCATTGCAATAGTTGGTGGAGTGATCCCTGCACAGGATTATGATTACTTAAAAGAGCAAGGAGCTGCAGCTATATTTGGACCTGGTACAGTCATCCCAGTTGCTGCAGCAAAAGTAATCGAAGAAATTTATCTTCGCCTAGGGTATGAGGAAGAAGGCAATGACTGATAAAAAAAATCGACCTGAATGGGTGCCGGAGAATGCCTCTGATGGTTTTACAACAGAAATTGTGAAGGGAAAAGACCCAAATAGCGATTCTGAAAGTACACGTAAATTTGTTAAGAAGAAAGGTCGATCAACTGAAGAGTTTGTGCAGGGTATACGAAAGGGTGACCGTACTATTCTTGCGCAAGCCATTACTTTAGTTGAAAGTAACGCAAAACGTCATGAAGTCCAGGCACAAGCAGTGATTAATGAAATTCTTCCATACACCGGAAACTCCATAAGAATTGGAATTACAGGTGTTCCTGGTGCTGGAAAAAGTACGTTCATTGAAAGTTTCGGTTCCTATTTATGTGAAGAGGGGCATCGCGTTGCTGTATTGGCCGTTGACCCAAGCAGTAGTATAACAGGTGGTAGTATACTTGGGGATAAGACACGAATGGAGACACTTTCTAGGAATAAAAATGCATTTATTCGTCCATCACCTTCAAGCGGAACCCTTGGCGGGGTCAACCGTAAAACGAAAGAAACGATTTTACTTTGTGAGGCAGCCGGGTTTGACGTCATTCTCGTTGAGACGATTGGTGTTGGTCAAAGTGAAGTTGTGGTCAGAAGTATGGTAGATTTTTTCCTTCTTCTTGTGTTAACTGGTGCAGGCGACGAATTACAAGGCATGAAAAAAGGGGTCATGGAGCTTGCCGATGCAATATTGATAAATAAAGCTGATGGCGAGAATAGACAGAGGGCAAAGGTTGCTCGCGGTGAATACAATCGGATTCTACACTATCTTCAGCCTGCAACAAAAGGATGGGCTTCGAAGGCATATACAGCTTCAGCCCTTTATCATGAAGGAATGGACGAAATGTGGAAAATTGTCCAGCGGTTCAGGGAAACAACAAAAGAATCTGGAGTCTTCACTGAACGCAGAAACGCTCAAACAAAGGATTGGATTCATGCAATGATAAAGGATTATCTTGAAACAAACTTTTTTACCCATCCATCCATTAAATCGCAGCTTCCAGTGTTCGAAAGTAAGGTTGTGCAGGGTGATTTGAACGTAACTTCGGCTGTGAAGGAATTAATTCGACTTTTTGAGGCATAAAAAAAGGCTATTTTCGTAAACATTGTTGTTTTTGTATATAATTGTGCGAGGGAAATAGCAATTATTGACCATCCTGTG
>NZ_JBALOX010000104.1:1656-2441 GCF_036965165.1 Bacillus sp. JJ1521
AATCTTTTAGAAATGAGCAAAAAAAAAGAAGGAGAGCATTCGTTCTCCTTCCATCTAGGGAGTTTAGGGGTATGATCTAGATGTATTAATAGAATACCCGAATTTATCTTTTTTAAACGTAAATTAACGAACCTTAAATTTGAAAAAACATGCTCTAAATTGATATTATGTAAATAAGCAAGATATTTATTAGGAGGAGTGTACAAGATGGAAGTAGATTTTAATCTGTTTATGAATGATATAGTACAAACAGCTAGAAAGGAAATCTCAGAGGCTGGCTATTCAGAATTAACAACACCTGAAGCGGTTGAAGAAGCACTTAGCAAAAAGGGAACAACTTTAGTGATGGTAAACTCTGTTTGTGGTTGTGCTGGCGGAATTGCAAGACCAGCTGCAGCACATTCAATCCATTATGATAAGCGTCCCGACCAATTAGTAACCGTATTTGCAGGTCAAGATAAAGCAGCAACAGAAAAAGCACGATCATATTTTGAGGGTTATCCACCATCTTCTCCATCCTTCGCATTATTAAAAGATGGGAAAATTGTTACAATGATTGAGCGTCACGAAATTGAAGGCCATGAGCCAATGGATGTTATCAATAAATTACAGGAAACCTTTGAAGAATATTGTGAAGAAGTATAAGAGGCCATTAAGGCTTCTTTTTTTTGAGATAACTTTTAAATTATGCATATAATGATGTATCCTTTATTGCTTTTCCACTTTAATTGTTTATATCAATAAAGTATTAAACGCAAGATAGAGTAAGTAATAAAACACAAAAT
>NZ_JBALOX010000105.1:0-13030 GCF_036965165.1 Bacillus sp. JJ1521
AAATAAATCATAATGAAGGGAGCGTTGGTCGATGTATAAATATTGTGAAATGCAAACGGATATTTTCGGAACAATCTATATCCTTACCGAGGAAACAGAATTACTTGATATCTCATTATCTGAAGACGACTGGGGAAAGGCTAGTAAAAAATACGATGCAGCTTTTGCACCGGATGATGCGGTTCTTGTTGAAATCAAAAGTGAGTTAGAAGAATATTTTAAAGGCGACCGCAAAACATTCAGTTTCCCAATTAAGCTTAATGGGACAGTGTTTCAAGAGAAGGTTTGGAATGAACTTTTAAACATCCCATACGGTGAAACACGCTGTTATGCAGATATCGCAAATGCGATTGATAACCCGAAAGCCGTTCGTGCAGTTGGACAAGCCAACCGAAAAAATCCGATCCCAATTGTGGTACCATGTCACCGTGTAATTGGAAAGGACAAATCATTAACAGGATACACCGGCACAAGAACAGACTTAAAAGAAAAACTGTTGGAATTAGAAGGTGTGTTGAATGGGTAGACTTATTGGATTTTGGCTAAAATCGATAGGATCGAATTAAAAACGATAGAAACAAAATAAAATCGATAGAAGCAAATTAAAACTGATAGAATCGAAATAAAATCGATAGACCCGCGAAAAATAGAAAAAATCCAGTGTGTCCCACACTGGATTTTCTCAATAACTACCTATTTTTCAAACAAACTCTTAATTTCTGTCTCAAGGTCACCCTGCAAAATCCCTTTTTCCGTAATAATGGCTGTAATTAGCTCATTTGGTGTGACATCGAACGCTGGATTGTACACTTGAACTCCTTCTGGAGCGATGCGAACCCCGCCTATATGGGTAACTTCCTCTGGATTTCGTTCCTCAATCGGAATTTCTTTTCCGCTTGCTAGTGACACGTCAAACGTGGATAAAGGTGCCGCGACATAAAACGGGATACCGAATGTTTTTGCTAGAATCGCTAAATTAAAGGTGCCAATTTTATTAGCAGTATCGCCATTTGCTGTAATCCGGTCAGCGCCAACAATGATTGCATCGATTTCTTTTTCTACAATCGTATGGGCGGCCATATTGTCAGTAATAAGGGTAACATCTACGCCTGACTGCAGGAGCTCCCATGTTGTCAAACGAGCACCTTGTAAAACAGGCCGTGTCTCTGAAGCATAGACACTTAGATTTTTTCCCTGTTGTGCTGCAAGATGGAAAGGCGCAAGTGCAGTGCCGTAGCGTGCTGTTGCGATGGAACCAGCATTACAAATAGTTAAAACTTTAAACCCATCCTTAAAGAGTTCAAGGGCATGTTCACCGATTAGGCGGCAAACCGCTTCATCCTCAGCTTGTATGCGAATAGCTTCATGGATGAGAGTGGTTTTTGCTTCATTCACGGACGTTGAATCTTCCATACTTGTAACCAAACGATTTAATGCCCAAATTAAATTAACAGCAGTTGGACGTGAACTCGCCAAGTATTCTTTATCTTTTTGCAGTTTTTCCTTAAATTTAAGTAGTGTTGTTTCCTTATAGCTCTTTGCCGATAAAGCCAAGCCAAAGGCAGCCGTAATTCCAATTGCCGGTGCCCCCCGTACTTTTAAAGAAACAATACTATCCCATACATCCTCGATTGTAAAAAGATCGATAAATACAGTTTCCAACGGAAGCTTTGTTTGGTCTAATAGCTTAATAGAAGTTTCATTCCACTGAACAGATTGTGGAACTGTTTTTGTATAAGTCATGGTGTCACTCCTTAGCTGTTCTGTCTACATAGTTTCGTAGAATTTCAAGTTCTTTAATGGACTTGCGGTCACGAATTAACTCTTTTCCTAAACGAAGAGCATGTTGTTTTGCTGCAATCTTTTGTTCAAAGTTTTCAATTCCATCCAGATCGGCAACATGAGCTAGCCCGATTGTTCTGCGGATTAGTTCACAGCCTGCAAAACCAATCGCATCTTCAAACGCTTGCTCGAGAACATATTCCAAATAGCCATCAGTATCACGGTAATGTTCCACAGCGTCATTTTTCCAAGCCTGTGAAAATGTTACCGAAAACACATCCCATGTTTTTTCAATATGTTGATAGAGGGGTCCACGGTTATCAGAATCTCGTGAAATGGCATTTAATAATAGATTTGCAATGAATTGACCAAGGTCAAAGCCAAATGGACCAAAATAAGCAAATTCAGGATCGATTACTTTCGTCTCAGTATCACTTGCGAAAATACTTCCTGTGTGTAAATCGCCATGCAGTAGGGCATCTGCTTGAGTCAAGAATTTCTGCTTTAACTTTGCTGCCTCAAGTTTAAGTGGTTGGTCAGCCCAAATTTGCTCCACATCATTTCGTAGCTCCTCTTCAAAGCTATTTGTATCAATATCAAAAAATGGATCTGTGAAAACAAGATCCTCAGTAATTTTACAAAGGTCAGGGTTAATAAATTTTTGCACAAGCACTTTTTTCTTTGTTGGCTCTAGTCCAAAGTCTGATGAATAAAATAGAGTTTTAGCTAAATATGTTCCGATGTGCTCTGATAAAAGAGGAAAGTTTCTCCCCTCAATTAGTCCAGTTCTTGAAATTTGTAAGTGGGAAAGGTCTTCCATCACAGTGATAGCTAGTTGCTCATCCGTATAATAAACCTTTGGCACAAGTGATGGAACATAGTCGGCAGCAGTTAATAATGCATTGGCTTCGATGGTTGCGCGTTTGAGCGATAATGGCCAACTCTCACCCACGACCTTTGCATATGGTAATGCTTGCTTGATGATAATTCCTTTTTCGTTATCTACAGTGGTAATTTGGAATACTAGATTTAGATTACCATCCCCGATTTCCTTGCATGTTAACACTGTTCCATCTTCAAATAAGCGAAGCCGGGTGGTCAATGCGATCGCCATACTTTCTGTTAATGGTTCATAAATTGATGGATATGAAATTGCCATTTTATATACCTCCAGTAATAAATTTTATTGTCGTTGGAGGCTTCTCGAAAAAACAGAAAAGCCTCTTTCTCATTTGAAAGAGGCTTGAAGACACAGCATCAAACCTCTTATCTGCCAGGAAATAGAAATTTCCTGCTGGAATTAGCACCGTGCCTTATGGGTTTCCCCGGCGCTAAAAAATAGCGCCCCACCTTACGATGGAATTACGGTCGGTTGCTGGGCTTCATCGGGCCAAGTCCCTCTGCCTGCTCTTGATAAGAGATCAAGTTAACAATATTTAAATTTTAAGTTAATACTGAAGAGAATCATAACAACGAATACACATAATTGTCAATCAATTTTTCAACTTTATTATATATAATAATTCGGACGACGATCCTGGAAAATTGGAATTTGTTTTCTAACTTCTTGAACCTTGCTGAGGTCAATTTCAGCGGTTAATGTTGTGCTTTCAGTACCTGCTTCAGCAATAATAGTTCCCCATGGATCGATAATCATCGAATGTCCTGCAAACACATTATCAAGATTACTTCCAACACAGTTACAAGCAACGACATAGCATTGATTTTCAATCGCCCGACTTAGGAGTAAAGTGCGCCAATGCTCAAGCCGAGGGAGTGGCCATTCCGCAACCACGAATAAAATTTCTGCCCCACTTGTTGTATGCGCGCGAATCCATTCTGGGAAGCGAATATCGTAGCAAATGACTCCTGCAGCTGGTACATTTTCAATGGTGAAATCCCCTTTGGTTTCCCCAGCTTGTAAATACAAATGCTCATCCATGAGCTGGAATAGATGAAGCTTACTGTATTCACTGACCATTTCTCCTTCACGATTAAAGATAAACATCGTGTTTGTCACACCTTGTTCGGTCTTTTTGGCAATAGAGCCGGCTACTATATTAACTGAATATTGTTTTGCTACGTTTTTTATAAATGCTTTCGTTTCATCCCCGTTATCATCGGCAATTTCATCTAATCTTGTTAAGTCATATCCAGTTGACCAAAGCTCTGGTAGGATAATGATATCGGGTTCATCTTGAGCCATTGTTTTATCAATCTCTTTAGAAATTAGGTTAAAATTTTCTTGCGGTTTTCCGAATTGAATATCATACTGAATACATGCAATTTTTAGATTCATTTGGAGTCCTCCTGTGAAATGATACTTTACAAGTAACAATATATGATTATAGACTAGTATTTCAAGTATTTTGAAGAAGGTGTACACATGAAAAATTTCGAACAATCTGAAATCCTACAAAATTTACCGAAACAGTTCTTCGCTTCACTTGTTGCAAAGGTGAACAAAGTCGTTGCCGAGGGAAACGATGTCATAAATTTAGGGCAGGGAAATCCAGATCAGCCGAAATTTCATAAATATTCTCCGTTTCGCGGACATTCTTTCATGAAGAAAGCAGCAGCAGAATTTTATCAACGTGAATACGGTGTTGAACTGGATCCGGAAACGGAGGTCGCAATTCTATTTGGCGGGAAGGCTGGATTAGTTGAAATTCCACAATGCCTCTTAAATCCAGGGGATATAGCATTGGTACCAGATCCTGGTTACCCGGATTATTGGTCAGGTGTTGAACTTGCTCGCGCAGAAATGGCATATATGCCCTTAAAAGAGCAAAATGCTTTTTTACCTGATTACTCAGAAATTGATTCGGAGAAGCTTGAAAAAGCAAAAGTTATGTTTTTGAATTATCCCAATAATCCAACCGGAGCGGTGGCGACAAAAGAATTTTTTGAAGAAACAATCACTTTTGCAAAAGAGCATGAGATTTGTGTCGTCCATGATTTTGCATATGGTGCGATTGGATTTGAAGGGAAAAAACCAATTAGTTTCTTAGAAATGGATGGTGCTAAGGATATCGGGATTGAGATCTACACACAATCAAAGACATATAACATGGCGGGCTGGAGAGTTGGTTTTGCGGTTGGAAACCCGAGCGTAATTGAAGCCCTAAATCTAATTCAAGACCATATGTATGTTAGTTTGTTCAGTCCTATTCAAGCGGCAGCAGCGGCAGCGCTAACGGAGTCGCAGGAATGTGTGAAAGGACTAGTGGACAAGTACGAATCAAGACGTAACGCATTCATCAGTGCACTTAAAGACATTGGTTGGGACGTAAAAGCGCCTGCAGGCTCCTTTTTTGCTTGGCTACCAGTACCTGAAGGATATACATCTGTGAGCTTCGCAGATCTTTTACTAGAAAAAGCTCATGTTGCAGTTGCACCAGGAATCGGCTTCGGCGAATATGGTGACCGCTATGTCCGAGTTGGTCTTTTAACCGACGAAGAAAGATTGATTGAAGCCGCAAACCGGATTAAAAAGTTAAACTTGTTCAAAAGTTAAAAAACGTTTGACAAGAAAAAAAAATCCTGTCATAATCCTAATTAAATTCAGCTTCATATATAAATAATGGTTGAGCGAGTTTTAAAATGAGGCTCAACATCAAATAAAATCTATTTTCTTATTAAGAGCAGGCGGAGGGACTAGCCCAGTGAAGCCCGGCAACCGACTTACATTCGTAAGCACGGTGCTAATTCTTGCAGCGTTAAGCTGAGAGATAAGAAGATGTTAGTTTGCTAACCTCTTCTTAAATGAAGGGGTTTTTTATTTTTAGAAATGAGGGTTTAAACATGAGTGAAGTGATTGCTACATATTTGGTACATGACACGAGTGACAACTTCGAGAAAAAGGCTGAAGGTATCGCCCTTGGCTTAACGATCGGCTCTTGGACGAATTTACCAAAACTTGAGCAGGAACAACTAAAAAATCATAAGGGAAGAGTAGTAAGTGTTGAGCAAGTTGATGAGAACCAACGAGCAAGTCAATATCTAGGGAAGCAAGTAAAAAAAGGAATTATCAAAATTTCTTACCCAAGCGCAAATTTTAGTGCTGATCTACCAGCCATTTTAACGACTACCTTCGGGAAGCTTTCCCTTGATGGAGAGGTAAAATTACTAGATTTAGAGTTTTCAAATGAATTGAAAGCTTCATTTCCAGGACCAAAATTTGGGATGAGTGGAATCCGTGAAAAACTAGGAGTGTTTGATAGACCGCTAGTGATGAGCATTTTTAAAGGAGTAATCGGAAGAGATATTGAGTATCTAAAAGAGCAGCTTCGTGAACAGGCACTTGGTGGTGTCAATATCATCAAGGATGATGAAATCCTTTTTGAAAATCCTTTAACACCTTATGAAACTCGAATTATAGAAGGCAAAAAAGTGCTTGAGGACGTTTATACTGAAACCGGACATCGCGCCCTTTATGCTGTGAATTTAACCGGTCGAACATTTGAATTAAAGGAAAAAGCAAGGAAGGCAGTAGAGCTTGGAGCTGACTTATTATTGTTTAACGTATTTGCATATGGGCTTGATGTTCTTCAAAGCTTAGCAGAAGATCCGGAAATTTCAGTCCCGATTATGGCTCATCCAGCTGTAAGTGGAACGCTGACACCGTCCGAATTTTACGGGTTTTCAAACCAATTGCTGCTTGGAAAACTACTGAGATATGCAGGAGCAGACCTTGTCTTGTTCCCATCACCATATGGTAGTGTTGCACTTGAAAGAGAGCAAACCCTGGCGATAGCAGCTGAATTAACAAAACCAGATGAATCATTTAAAGCTTCGTTTCCGGTTCCATCCGCTGGGATTCATCCAGGCTTAGTGCCACTGCTCATTAATGATTTTGGAAAAGATAGTGTAATTAATGCAGGTGGTGGCGTTCACGGACATCCGGACGGTGCCATTGGTGGAGGAAAAGCCTTTAATGCGGCGGTCGAAGCAGTCCTTAAAGGGAAGACACTTGTCGAATTTGCACAAAATAGCCCAGAGCTTAAAACAGCAATTGAATTATGGGGATACAAAGAGGTATAGCGATGAACAAACCATTTATCTTCTGTGATTTTGATGGAACAATCACAAATACAGACAACATTATAGCCATTATGAAAAAATTTGCCCCACCAGAATGGGAGAAGATCAAGGATCAAGTGCTCTCACAGGAAATTCCGATCCAAAAGGGTGTAAGTAAAATGTTTTCTCTTTTACCTTCAGGTTGGAGGGGAGAGATTACCGATTACATCCTTAACCACGCTGAAATTCGAGATGGATTCAAAGAGTTTGTAGCTTTTACGAAGGAACAAGGAATTCCGCTTTACGTCGTAAGTGGAGGAATTGATTTTTTTGTTGAGCCATTGCTTGAAGGTCTCATTGCAAAAGAGCAAATTTACTGCAATAAATCGGATTTTTCGAATGAAAGAATTGATATTTTATGGCCATATACGTGTGATGCTGAGTGCACAAATGAGTGTGGCTGCTGTAAGCCAACCTTGATACGTAAGCTTTCAAATCAAGATGTTTATAAAATCGTGATTGGCGACTCGATTACCGACCTTCAGGCAGCAAAGCTTGCGGATAAGGTAATTGCAAGGGATTTCTTAATTGAAAAATGCGAAGAATTGGGAATTGAACATTCATCCTTTCATTCCTTCTTTGATGTCATTAAGATATTGAAAAAGGAGGTTTTGGCTAATGCTTAAGGTCAAGCAATGGACAGAGCTTGCGGATATAAAGGATGAACTCGCAAGTCGCGATTGGTTCATGGGGACAAGTGGAAATCTAGCAATCAAGGTATCCGATAATCCGACCACCTTCCTTGTAACTGCCAGTGGCAAGGATAAGAAAAAAAGAACCGATGAGGACTTTTTATTAGTAGATGGGGCGGGATTACCTGTTACTCCAACCCATTTAAAGCCCTCAGCAGAAACACTTTTACATGTTGAAATCTATAACAAAACAAATGGAGGCTGCAGCTTCCATGTTCATACCGTTGATAACAATGTCATTTCTGAATTATATGCCGATAAGGGCGAGGTAGTTTTCAAAGGTCAGGAAATTATTAAAGCGCTCGGATTATGGGAAGAAGATGCGGAAATACGAATTCCAATCATTAAAAATGACGCTGATATCCCGACACTTGCTCGAAACTTTAGTAAGCATGTGAACGGTGACTTTGGTGCAGTCCTTATTCGAAATCACGGCATCACAGTCTGGGCTAAAAATGCTTTTGATGCCAAAAAACATCTAGAGGCATATGAATTCCTTTTTAGCTATCATTTGAAATTATTAGCATTAAATCCTTTGCTAATAAGGGCTTAACATAAAAAATACGAGGTGGAGAAAATGGCAAATATTAAATTCCGTAATACAGGTGAAAGATTAGAAGGTCAAGAAAAGGTAGCAGAATTCCTACAAGAACAAGGTGTCCTTTATGAGCACTGGGACACTAGCAAACTACCTGCAGAATTAAGAGGAAACTGCAAAATCAATGATGAACAAAAAGAGCAAATCCTATCTATTTATGAAGAAGAAATCAAATCTCTTGGGGCACGTAATGGTTATCAAAAATGGGATGTTATTGCATTATCCGATGCAACTCCAAATCTGGATGAACTTTTAAAGAAATTTGAACAAGTACATGTTCACACAGAAGATGAAGTACGTGCAATCGTAGCTGGACATGGTATTTTTATTATTAAAGGAAGTGGCGACAATGGCTACTTTGATGTAGAGCTTGAAGCAGGTGATGTTATTTCTGTACCTGTTGAAACTCCACACTTCTTCACGCTTATGGATGACCGTGAAGTGGTTGCCGTACGTTTATTTATTGACCCAGCTGGTTGGGTGGCACATCCATTCAAAGATCCAGAATTTGCTCAAAACTAAATTGGGATGAAGGGACTTTGTGGAGATTTTCCATAAAGTCCTTTTTATATCAAAATATTGAGAATATTCTTTACATGTAACGGTAAATATGTTACATTTTTGTTCATTGGAATACATACTTTTCGTCGCATATAATAAAGGTGATAAAGAATTATTCTATATGATTGAGGAGTGGGGAAAATGAAAATTCGCTATAATTTTGTTCAAAAATCGGATGTAAAATATTGTGATGATAAATTTACCGTTCAACAGGCCCTTCAATTTTTAAATGAAACAGGCTTTCGCTCAGTGCCAGTATTATCAAAAGATGGCACAGGATTTGAAGGGTTAATTTATAAGGTTGATATTTTAGAGTATTTATATGAAAAAGATGGAGAAGCAAATGCGAAAATATCAACACTTGTTGAAAGCAAGGATGCATTCGTTTACGAGGAGGATTCATTTTTTAAGACATTTTTAACGATTCGACGCTTGCCGTTTATTGCGGTGTTAGATGCTGATAAAGAGTTTCAAGGGATCATCACACATGCTAATGTAATGGATGTACTTGAGGATTCTTTTGGTATGAAAACAGGTGGATATACGTTAACAATTGCCACTATTGAGCATAAAGGGGCAATCAAGGAACTTGTATCCCTCATTCGTGATATTAATATTGACGGCATGCTTACACTTGATAATGGTGAAAAATACCTCCGCCGAATTATTTTAAATCTACCAAGTTCACTTGGCGAGGAAAAAATAAAGAATATCAAACAGAAACTAGAAGCGAAGGAATTCCGCGTTACCCATATTGACCGAATTAAATAATTGTATTAGACCTATAGGAATACTACCTATAGGTTTTTTTAGTAAAACTTTTGTCGATTTATGTATTATTCATGTTGTCGAAAAGGATTGGTTTACTTAATGGAAGCGTTTACGTACACAATTTAGTAAAATTTTTTAAGAAAAAAATGTCTAATTTTGCGAATCTATTTACATAAATAGTAGATTTTGTAATAATTCATAGAGTAGCAACTCAAAATGCACCAAAGGTAGTATTGGTTAGCATACGTTAGTTGTATGCGGCGTTAGAATCTTCTAACGTGAGAATAAAGGAGTGGAAGTTTTGGAAACCAGTCGTGTTGATTACAAACAGATGCTATTAGACGAAATTAATAGAAAAAGAGAAGAAATGATCACAATCGCTAATAGTACGGGGTTTACAAGTAATGAAACAATTGAATGTAGTCAAGAACTTGATGAACTTATAAATATCTATCAACGAGCAGAAGCAGCAGAACGAAACCATTCACTTTTTCGTCAGTTTTTAAAGAGAGTCATGTTATTTTTCGCACTTCAAAAGGTCAGCTACAAATCATAAATGGTCAACTCAAACAATTCATCTAGGTGGATTGTTTATTTTTTTATGTTAATTAAGAGGAACTAAACAAAAAAAGGACGCAAAGCGCCCTCCCTAATCACATCATGCATTATTCCATTCATTCACCTTCTGATCAGATGGCAATAGGAAGGCTATACAACCGAGCAATGGAAGGAAGCCCATCATAATAATAGTAGGTGTCAATCCGATTGCATCAATGATCGAACCAATCGCAACACCACCGATTCCCCCCATACCAAAGGCAAGACCTACGGTTAACCCTGACATCATCCCGATTTTACCCGGCATCAGTTCTTGTGCGTACACAACAGTAACAGAGAAGCTTGATAATAGGATAAATCCAATTACTGTCACTAGCACGATCGCCATACGTGGTCCAACAAACGGCAAGATGAGGGCTAAAGGTGCTGTTCCCAATAGTGAAGCGAGAATAACGTTTCGTCTTCCAAATTTATCAGCAAGTGGTCCTCCAAAAAAGGTTCCTAGAGCACCAGATGCTAAAAATAGGAAAATATAAATCTGTGATTGTGAAATAGTATATCCATATTTTTCAATGACATAAAAAGAGTAAAAGTTTGTGATGCTTGACATATACCATGTGCGCGCAAAAATGAATAGGACAATTATAATTAATGCTAGTTTAATAGCTTTCATGTTTCGTGGTGCAGCGGAAATAGCTTTCTTCACCTTTTTTTGAATCTTAACTGTTTTAAGGGTACGAGCATACCAGCCTGCGATATACACAAGCAAGCCAACCGCAAGTGCTGCAACTAACGAAAACCAAATTGCCCCAAATTGCCCAAGTGGAACAAGAATTAATGCGGTAATAACTGGCGCAAGTGCCTGACCTGAGTTTCCGCCAACCTGATAAATGGATTGTGCCAATCCACGGCGATCACCAGCTGCCATATAGGCAACGCGGGAGCCTTCGGGATGAAAAACCGCAGAACCTACCCCAATAAATAGGACAGACAGAATAATGGTTGTAAAATTTGGTGCAAATGCTAATCCAATTACCCCAAAAAAGGTGGAGGTCAAACCGATTGGCAAAGCATATGGCATTGGTTTTTTATCTGTATACCATCCAACAACAGGTTGAGCAACTGATGACACCATCTGCAATGAGAAGGAAATTAATCCAAGTTGCGTAAATGATAACCCCATGGAACGTTCTAAAATTGGAAACATGGCTGGGATAATGGCTTGGATGGAGTCATTAAGCATGTGGCAAAATCCAATGATAACTAAAATTCCATAAAGCGTCTTATTTGCATCTGCTTCTGGACGAGCAGCCTGTGTTTTTACTGCTAGCATTTTATTTCATTCTCCTTTGTTACTTACCCTTGAGGTCAATTTAACTTTATCCAACCGAGGCTGAATAAAGTTAAAGCCTCCGGCGGATGCCACAGATTTTCAAAGGNNATGAAAAACCTTTTTTCGATATTTGTAAAGTGAAAATTCAAAATTAATATAGGGAAATGGAGACAAAAAACAACATGCTTTTAATTCTCGAGTATTGCTTTACCTTGTTTGAAATTTCTGATAAATTTAATGGTAAGACAGTATTGAGAAGTAAGGAGGAGGCAGGACATGAAATACAGAAGGTTAGGCCGTTCGGGTCTTAAGGTTAGTGAGATCAGCTTAGGAAGTTGGTTAACTTTTGGTAAAACAGTAGATGAGAAAATGGCAGCGAAAACCGTTCATAAAGCATATGAACTTGGTATAAATTTTTTTGATTCGGCAAATGTGTATGAGCGTGGGGAAGCGGAGCGAATTTTAGCAAGTGCGTTAAAAGAATACCCGCGGGAATCGTATTGTATTACGACAAAGGCATATGGAGCAATGGGGGATGGACCTAATGACCGGGGCTTGTCGAGGAAACATGTCATTGAGCAAGTGCATGCTAGTTTAAAACGCATGGATTTGGAGTATGTCGATGTATTTTACTGTCATCGCTATGACGAGGATACTCCATTGGATGAGACATTACGCACAATCGACGATTTAATTCGACAAGGAAAAATTCTATATGTAGGTGTAAGTGAGTGGACTGCCGCTCAAATTCAAGAAGCGATTGCGATTGCAGATAAATATTTATTAGATCGAATCATTGTCAACCAGCCTCAATACAATATGCTCCATCGTGATATCGAGGATGAAATTATCCCAGTTTCTGAAAAGAATGGTATTTCACAGGTGGTATATTCACCGCTTGCTCAAGGTGTATTAACTGGAAAATATAGAGGCGGTACGATTCCAACTGGAAGCAGGGGGGCAAATTCCCAGGTGAATTCATGGGTCAAAAACATTATTGATGGGATTGTATCAACCAAGCTAGACCGTCTTGAGGAGTTTTCTAATGAATTAGGGGTTACCTTGCCTGAATTAGCCCTATCCTGGATTTTAAGACAGCATAATATTGCTAGCACGCTTGTTGGTGCAACGAATCCGGAACAAATTGAGGCAAATGCGAGAGGATCGGAGCTTGTCCTTGGATTTGATGAGATAAAGAGAGTCGAAGCGATCTTGACAGTATAGACCATTGAAAATAGCCAAACCCAAGTATATGTGGGTTTGGCTATTTTATTGTAAAAGATTACTATTTTTTTACTTCAAATTGGTAATTTTGTGTATACTAAAATTGGAACCAAGAAAAAGAGGTAACTAAGATGAAATCTATTACAATTACAATACTTGAAACTAGTGATGTTCATGGCAATATTTTTCCGATTAATTATGGGAGCAATGAGGCTGCTTGTCTTGGACTTGCAAAAATTGCGACTGTCATTAAAGAAGAGAGAAGCCGTAATCGGAACACAATCGTTATTGATAATGGAGACTTAATCCAAGGAACTCCTTTAACCTATCATTATGTACGTTCAAGTCATCACAAGAAAAATCCGATGATTACATTATTAAATGATTTAAACTATAATGCCGCAGTAATCGGGAATCATGAATTCAATT
>NZ_JBALOX010000105.1:13040-15497 GCF_036965165.1 Bacillus sp. JJ1521
TTTTAGTTCGAGCCATAAACGAATCAAATTTTCCGTGGCTATCTGCTAATATTTTAAATGAAAACGGTGAACCCTTTATTGGCAAACCGTATATAACCATTGAGCTTGAGGATGGCATAAAGGCTGCAATTCTTGGTGTAACCACACACTATATCCCAAATTGGGAGAATCCTGAAAATATTAAAGGCTTAACGTTTGAAGATACATTTGAATCAACGAAAAAATGGGTGGAAAAAATTCGTAAAGAGGAAGAACCTGATTTAATGCTTGTGTCCTACCATGGTGGATTTGAAGCAGACCTTGAAACGGGTGAACCTACTGAAAAGCTAACTGGGGAAAATCAGGGGTACCGTATTTGCGAGGAAATTGAGGGCATTGATCTTTTATTAACTGGTCATCAACACAGGTCTCTAGCTGGAAAAGTAAGAGGTGTACCGATTGTGCAGCCAAGCTTTAATGGTCAAGCAATTGGTAAAGTCACCCTTACACTTACGAAAAATGAAGACAAATGGGCTATTATAGATGCAATTCCTGAACTCGTTTTTGTAGACGAAATCGAAGCGGATGAAAGCTCCCTACTGTTAGTAAAAGAATATGAGGCTGAGACACAGGCATGGTTGGATCAACCTATCGGCCAAGTTATTGGAGACATGGTAATTGATGATCCACTGAAAGTTCGCCTAAAGGATCATGCACTCGTGGAATTTATTAATAAAGTGCAAATGGATGCTGCTAAAGTTTCGATCTCAAATACAGCCCTTTTTAATAATGTCACAAAAGGGTTTCCATCCAATATTACAATGAGGGACGTTGTCTCCAGTTATATTTATCCTAATACGCTAAAGGTCATCCGAATTAGTGGGAAGGATATAAAGGACGCATTAGAAAGAAGTGCGAGCTATTTTATGGTTGAAAATGGCGAAGTAACGGTTAATCCTTCATTCACGACCCCAAAGCCACAGCATTACAATTATGATATGTGGGAAGGAATTGACTATACTTTCGATATTTCAAAGCCAATTGGAGAGCGTGTCGTTGTGCTAACCTATAAGGATGAACCCGTTCAACTAGATGGTGAGTATGATGTTGTCATGAACAACTACCGCGCCGGCGGTGGGGGGGAATATGTCATGTTCAAGGATAAGCCAATTATTAAGGATGTTCCTCTTGATATGTCGGAGTTGATCGCAAATTACATCCTTGAAAGAGGAACAATTGAAGCCACGGTTAATCAAAATTGGAAGGTTATTTGGTAAAGTAAAAACCCACGGAAACTAAATTCCGTGGGCTTTCATATGTCTAGATCAAGAAACGCTTGTCTTGTGCTTGTCGCCTAAAGCTGTGCACCTTGCGCTTTTCTTACTTAGTTATTTTGGCTGTTCGACATTCGGTAGGATTAAAACCTCAACACGTCGATTAAGTTTTCGTCCTTCAGCTGTTTCATTTGTCGCAACAGGCTCATACTCACCAAGACCTCGTGCACTAAATAGTCTAGGATCTAGCTTATTATTTTCTAAGAGAATACTCATAAAATTAATCGAACGCATGACACTTAAATGCCAATTGCTTTTAAATTCACGATTTTTTATAGGAACCGCATCAGTATGCCCACTTACAATGATATTGCGCGGAGGATTCATGACCAACAGATCTGAAATTTCGCGTGCTAGCATAACATCCTCTGATCTGACTTGTGCGCTTCCAGAATCAAAGAAAGCACCATCCTGAATCGTAACGAGCAAACCTTCATCTGATAAACGGGTTGTAAGACTTAAATTTAAGCCATTATCGGTGATATAGCTATTGATCTTTTGTTGCAATTCTTTTAGTTCTTCTTGCTCTTGTTTTTCTCTTTCTTTTTCTTTTTCTTTTTCTTTTTCTTTTTCTTTTTCTTTGTCTTT
Source organism: Bacillus sp. JJ1521 (assembly GCF_036965165.1). Classification (NCBI taxonomy): domain Bacteria; kingdom Bacillati; phylum Bacillota; class Bacilli; order Caryophanales; family Bacillaceae; genus Bacillus; species Bacillus sp. JJ1521. Next base: position 14,942 of record NZ_JBALOX010000105.1, read on the forward strand.
TGCGATTGCAACAGTGTCAATTTCAACAGGCACTGGACTCTCATGTTCTAAGAAAGAAGTACCGCCCTTAAAGACAGTATTAAAGGAGCTTGCGAGTTTTTGGAATTTCTGCGCATCCACATTACTTGCAGCAAACAGAACAATGAACAGAGCGAGTAATAATGTTAAAATATCGGCATATGGCACCAACCATGATTCATCCATATGTTCATCGTGTTTTGGTTTACGTCTTTTTTTAGCCATCTATCATTTCACCTTCAGTCAAAACCTTTCCGCGATCCTTATTTGATAGATACATTGAAAGCTTTTGTTCGATTGCACGTGGTGATTGACCTTCAAGAACAGACAATACGCCTTCAATCATGACTTCTTTGATTTTTATTTCTTGCTTTGATTTTTGTTTTAACTTATTTGCAAATGGATGCCATAACACATATCCTGTGAAAATCCCCAACATTGTCGCAATGAAAGCGGCTGAAATGGCTTTGCCCAGTTCATCGGTATTATCCATATGGCTCAATGCGGCGATCAGCCCGACAACTGCACCCAATACCCC
>NZ_JBALOX010000106.1:0-6159 GCF_036965165.1 Bacillus sp. JJ1521
CGGAAATGAGATATAAAGTGATTCTTTTTTATGCTCATCATCATAACAAGAGTATAATTGTTCAATGAATGTATCCATGGGATAAGTAGGATCTAATAATTTCTCAATTGTCCACTCGTCCGCACCTTCACTAGCATGATGGAAGTTTTTCATTGCCGAATAATGTTCTAGACTTTCAAACCATGACATCCAGTCATTTGGAATACCTGTCTCTTTAGTTGAATTTCCTTCTGTAATTTCATCTAAATATTCTTTATTTTGACGAATGTTAATGAAGGAATTTCGCTCTTCCTTTGACAGTTGATGAAACGCATCTAATGCAATTTCTCTTGCTTCTAATGATTGAAGTTGATATGCACATTGAAATAATAACATCGCTCTATTCCAAGATGCATCAAGATCTTTTAATATACTTAGAGCATAATCAAATTGCCCTAATAGAATTGAATTATGTGCTACATCGACACCACTCATTCCTACATCTGGCTGTTCTGCTTCCTCCTCCTTAACCAAAAGTTGTCGAGAAATATTTTCTAAAATACTTCTTGTATCTTCGTTTGTTGAAACCTTTTTTAAAGAGTTTACAATTGAAACATCTTGTCTAACTGTTACCGCATGTAACATGAGCAAAATCAGGGCTTCTGGGCTCTTAAAACTTCCTCCGGTTGTGATAAGTGAACCATACTTAGGATTTACCTCATTTTCAAAAGTTGTTACTAAATGTTGGATCGTATTCTCATATTTTTTTAACTCTACATTATAAATTGCTTGAAGAAGAGCATCGGTAACAGCAAGAGGTCGTCTCATGTTTATCAAATCTGGAAAGCTTCTTAAAGACAGAATTTCTTCCCATTCTTCATATTCTGCTAGCATCTTGATCCTTAAGAACAGAATGTTAATGGCATTTAATAGCTTCCTGCCTTGTAAGTCATCAAGATAATTCTCAGCTTTCATTCTATATGATGGACCCAATTGAAGTGTCATATAAAACATTCGTAATAATCGTCCTACCGACATCGTTTGGTGCTTATCGATATACGGTCGCACTTCCCACATACTTCTCATATACTCTAATTGCTTAAAAATAGATTTATTATTACCCTGAAAGCGAAAATACTTTCCATCTGTAAATTCATTTACAGCTTGATCAATAGGGTGCTCTACGGGATTTGCTCTAACTGGTACAAAAAACGAGTACGTTCTACCAATAAAAGAGCCAAGATCTTCTCCAAGACGATTAAACTGTTCATCTGAAAATGTAATTCCATACCATATGATTCTATTTCCTTCAAATAGTGGAAGTACTGTTTCTTTTTTTTCTTGCAAGCGCTTGACCCATGGTTTTAGACTATCTTGATTATCTCGGCCACTATTTATATATTCAAGAGAATATCTATTTTCTTCACCAAAAAACCTCTTTAAAAATTGTTGATCATTCAACATAGATGTTCATCTCCCCAGCGACTAGCAAACGTAATACGATTTTCTGAAACCATCGATGTATCAGTTATAAACTTGAGTGACTCTTCAGTAAATGTAATTCCGTTTTGTGTAAGGTTCATTGACCCACTTAAATAGTAATGATCACCAAGTATTCCTTTCTCATGAAGAATGGTGTTCTCATAAAAGAAAATTTTTTCGTTCAACTTGTCTGATTTCCTTTTTAATTCTGAGAGGAATCTATCATTATGCCTATCTTGTCTTGTAGCAATTCGGATAACAGACCCCAAATCAGCTAATTTTGTTATTATATCAGTTAACAAGATTTGCTTTCTTGCCCAATCAGGTTCTATTGTTGTGCATTGATTAGATCGATTATCTATTATTTGAATATCTGAAATCCAGGGTGAGACTAACCAGATACATTTACTAGGACGAAGTAACTCTCCCATAAAAATAGATTGTAATAAGTCTTTAATTTCCCATTGTGTATGGACAGTGTATATAAATCGTATATTTTGTTTTGTCATTGGACGACCTCCCTTACATCAAGAGAAATATAGTAAGCATTCCCTTTGCGTTCGATTCCCTCTACACGAGGATAAAGAGCAAGGAAACCTACTTCCAAAGGATTGGCGGCGAGTTCAAGAATAGCTTGTTTTGCCTTCTTTTCATCATTAATAGATGCCTTCAACTTAACTACACCGCTCCTTTTTAGCACTGATTTAACTTGTTCTTCCCAGTCACTATCAGTGAGAGACACGATTTTTTCCTTTAAAATATAATCAAGCACAAGTTCCCTATCTGGAGGAGCTAGTTTTGTAAACGGGTGGTAAACAGTAAGTGCACGAGAACGAATCTGATTACCTCGTGGCCAAAGTAAGCCATATATTAATTGATAACGCCAATTGGAACTTTGAAGAGCAGATGGATCGATATGAGAAAGAGCCACTTTAAATTGCTCGTACACCTTTTCATTTGTACTAAAAACATATGCAAAGATTCTTGCATCAATTTCTATACCTAGTCGAGATTCTTCTTGTTTCCATATCTCCATGAGTGAAGCTAGTAATTCGTCTGATTTTTCTGAGCTACCAGGTCGTAGAATTCGATTGTAAATTGCACTTTTAACTGGGTAAGAAACAAGTACTCCTTTTTCGTAAAGAAGAGTATGAATCTTTTCAATTGCTGCCATTGAATCTTTATAGTTTTCCGACTGCCTGAATAGTTGAAAAACATCTCTTATTTCTTCATCATTTTGTTGAAGGTTCAACGTGAGACCCATTTCAGAATCAATTAGTTCATAATCAGATGGACCTAGGGCACTCTCCACCAGTCTATAAAACCTTCGTGGATCCTCCTGGTAACTTGAAACCACTTCTTCAATAACTCCCCCACCACCCGGAGTTTGTTCAGTAATCCATATCTCCTCTTCACCATTCTCAGATTCTATGATATCAAAAATTAAATCGTTATTATCGAACTGGTTAGTTACTTCTTTACACGCTTCTAATAAACTTGCTGCGAAAGTAATCTTCCAACGCTCTCTTGCCCATTCATACCATCCTGAATTAGGTTGTTCCCAAAGAACAGAGGCTATATCATGTAGTACATCCATTACGATGTTATTCTTACTTAGGGCTAAAAGTGATTCATGAACTCTTTGTCGATTAGATTCATTTTCTTCTTCATCCATTGTATCTGTATCTCCTAATGACTGAAAGATTACAGATAATACACTGTTTACTTCATAAGAAAAATCTTCAAGTTTAAAAATATCATATGCCTCTTTAAGGTTGCATGATTCTTTTAATGCGATAGATGTCAATATTGATAGATAGACCTCCGAAAATCGTTCTCTTTGGAAGTCGTTTGCGATTCCGTCTAATCTTGAATCATTCATAAACAGGTTACGGAAATAAGACGTCCTAAAAGCATGAACCTTTTGCGAATTAATTTCACTTGAACCAAAAAACTCAACATTTGGTATATTATAACGGAAAACGATTCCGTCTGATTCTTGTGAATAGCCTAATGCAATCTCTTCTCCTTCTTCATTCACAAAGCTAAATGTTTTTTGAAACTCTTCAGTTTCATAATTAATACTACGTTTGATGGATGCAGTTGACTTTGTCGCAAATCTACGTACCATAACAGGATTACGCGTATTATGACTAAATAACTGAACCTCAGTTAGTAGATCCGACCAAGATGTACCAGTAGGTATATCTAATTTCATCCCACTTATAGACTTACTTTTACTCATCCTTTTACTTGGAAACAATTCACTTTTCCACTCAAGGTGAGCATTTGAGGTCGATAGGATATCTCTTGGTATCTGTTGCGGTATTAAGTAATATGGGCGAATACACATTATTTTTTTTTCCTTACCGTTCTCAAAGTAAGTAAAATAACCTAGTTCATCAAATTTTTTACAAAACTCTGTTAAATTTATTACCTGATGGCCGTTAGCATAGGCAAGGTCAGATGGCACAACCCAATGACTGTCATTTCCAGATTGTACACCAAAACGTCTTGTAACACGCCCAGGTGCAAAAGCCGTAAGCGCCTGAACAATTCGCATTGACTCTGGTTTTTCTAATCCAACATTGATAAAGACCTCCGGGAGACTTAGATCCGAGAATAAATTAGATGGAATAAATTCAGGTAATGGTGCATTCCCTACTGTTGTTTCCTTTTTTAAACTTGACTTACTGTACACTTGCCAGTCAGATTCGAGTCGCCTTATTAAGGTTGGAATAACTCCCATCATAATTGAGCGTGGTGGTTCCCATAATATTTCAGTTAATTCGTTTTCTGAAATTTTAAGTGCTCTTTGCATATAATCCTTTAATTTATTTCGATAGTTTTTATCCTCTACAACTTTTCGCAAAATTTTAATAACATTTATTTGTCGCTCTCTTTGTATTGAGTTTGAAGTGCTTTTTGCTAAGTCACCCCATATATTACCATAAAATGTATATCTATTTTCTCTAAACTCATTCGTAATCCAATCAATTAAACAATACACAGCTTGCATACGAATGACATAACGATTTTCTAGTGGCAAAGAACGTTTTTCTAACAGTGGATTAAACAATTGTTCGTATGTTTGATACACAAAACGATCACGCCCATAATCCGATAAGATAGTTATCGTCCACGGACGCATTTCACGTTTTCTCCCTGCCCGGCCTTTTCGTTGCAAGAAAGAGGCTAAATCCATTGGTGCTTTATGCTGAATTACTGCACCTACTTTTGAATCATTATATCCGACTTCCAATGATGCTGTGGCGATGACTACATCGAGATCATTACCGACACCTGTATCTTGGGAGCTTGTACGACCGATCCGTAAAGGTTGATCCAAATGATGTCCAATTCTTTCAGATGATTGCCAATGTTGACCTGACTTTAATCGTTCTTTAGAGTTTGGGTGTAAACTGCTTCTTATACTTGCCAGTGGATAACCTTGTTTATTTTTAAACCTTCCCCACGAATTATATCCTTCAGCATCCAGCACGTTATGGAAAAGTCGATTCGTTACATCTAAGTCATCAGTAAATACAAAAACTCTTTCACCTAACATACCCTCTGATGGAATACTCTGTTCAGTATCAAGCATACGGCGCATTAGCATTACAGCCTGAATCGTTGTTGATAATAGAGAGGTTCCTGCTACAGGATCTCCCCGTAATATTAGCTGATATTCTTTACCTTCAGGTATCATTTCATCTTCCCTTGGCTCAATAATCGTTACTTGATTTTCATATAACCCTACTAATTGTGAGAAAAACATTCCTGCATCTTCAAGTGTAGCTGATAATCCAGTATAATGCACCGGTCCTGAAACTGCACTACGCCAGCGCCTTAATAAATATGACACTTGTGCACCATGAATCCCTTCATAGGTATGCACCTCATCTAGTAACATCATAAAAGGGGATCGGGATACACCAACACCAATTACTTTTCCAGATTGTAAATTCCCCATCATACGGTTCATCATTTCTGTTGTAGTAAACAGGATATCAGGGGGATGTTCATCCATAGAAGAACGAGTTAGCATAACTTCATCATCATGAATTTCTTTTGAACACATGCGATTACCACATATTAATCGCTGTTTCTCTACCTTCAGGTCTCGATCATACCAATATAAAGGAGAGGTCTCACACTCTGGACAAGACATATAAGGACATTCATATGCTTTTTTAGATTTATCATATTTCCATTTAGAATATTGTAGACTTTGAGCATTTGCTTTTAAAGGAGTCGGTCCGAAATACGCACCAATCCTTAATTTTCTACCAGCGTATTGTAATATCCAATTATCCAACAATCGTGCTTCATTATATGTTTCAAGAAATTGATCTTTTAGTAACTCATTACGAGGATATAAGGCAAGAGCTTTAGTCCAAAACTCATTTTCGGCCACTTTCAATGCAATTTTAGTTAAGGCTGGTAAATAAAATGAAAGTGTCTTCCCTGTACCTGTGCCTGCACAAACAATAAATCCTTTGTCTCTTTTAGTTTTAAAATCTTTTAACATTTGTTCAATTGCTCTGACTTGGAATTTTGCTAATTTAAAGTCTTTTATGTCCCTGCTAAGTAATGTGTGTAGGATAGATAGTTCTGTTTGATTCGCTATAGATTTTATAGTTTCCATAACAATTTCAGGTAATTGATCACGTTCTGGGTATGTTCTTGGTTTTAGAG
>NZ_JBALOX010000106.1:6185-21900 GCF_036965165.1 Bacillus sp. JJ1521
AGTTCTCCAATCCTGACCTGGAAACAATTGACGCAGCCTTGCTAGCAGACGTACTGTTTCTGCCATTCGCGTACGAAACAATACTTCCGCTCCACCACCTATATGAAATTCTTGAATCATTTGCTTTTCAAACAACGCATTTATTAGGTCATTGAAATCTATATCCGCACCATGTTCTTCTATCCATTTTATAGCTAGTTCCTCTAGTTCATTTTCTGAGAAACCAGTTTCTACGTAACCCCAAGATAAAAATGTAGATTCGATTTCTTCAATATATCCTAAAAAATCTCTTATGTATTCNNCCTTTAAAAATCAAACTTTGTAGATTATTTCTACAAAGTTTGATTTATAATTATGATTGTATACGTATTTTAAAGAACGATTGTATTTTATATTTCTTTAACCAAACTAAGACTTCTGGTGTTAAATACTGTAGCGCTGCACCTTGGTGTGAGGAGGCACTACGTATAAATTTTAAAACTGTTGGTGGAACATCCTCTGTCCCCAGTGAATTCCACTCATTGATTAATTCTTCTTTTTTCTTTAATACTGACAACAATTCTTTTTCTTGTAATGGGAGAATCTCTTTTTGCTCTGAAATCTCCCGGTACAACCTTTTGATTTGAGATACTTTCCTTGAAAACGAAGGGATATTAACCATTATGTCTAACATTTCATTACTTATAGACGGGAGATCACTTTCTATATATTCCTTCCACTTTGCCTTAAGTTCCTCATCAATTTGAGATTTAACTGTCTCTACTTTTAGCGAAAGTTGCCTAAGAGCACCTTGCTCTTTAATCCATTCAGGTTTTTCATTAAATTGCTTTTGGAGATTAATGCAAAGACCATGTAAAGATTGAGTATCTTTTTCATAATCAAATTCACAAACGTTGTGCTTTCTCATTAGATTTAGTCTACTATACAGTTGGACAACTTTTCCTACTACATTTTGAAGTTGTTCTTTTCTAGTTGTATATGCTTGTATATAATCTTTTTCAAAACGAAGGATTCGTTTCTTGTCAATGAGTTGAACTAATGATTTTGCTCTCGTTTGAATCATTCGAATCCCCCCTCTTCATCTTATTCATTACGTCAATTAATAAATCAAATTGACTTTTAATATCTTCTGTTACGGTAGCAAGTCCTTTCGTTTTCTGATCTTGCTCAAGGTCTATTATATCTTTTTCTACTGAACGTAACGATTCCTGAAGGAAACGACTTGTACTTTCCACAAATGACTTAACTTTAAACATGCTTTCGGTATCCAAGTTACCTAACATTTCTGCTTTCTTAATGGTGTTTGACTCTTGCAGAATTTCTTTTATACAATCTCCCAATTCAATTAATGGTAATACTTCTATTTCATTTGCTAATTTAGAAAGTCCGTCTCTATCTCTTACTCCTCGTAATGAACCATCTTCACCTGCTGATTCCATAGCTTTTCGAAGATCTACTAATGCTTCCTTGATATTTAAGTCCTGACCAAAGGCCGCTTCCATTTCTGCTAACCATTGTCGCTTCTCAGTTAACTCTTCTTCTATTACACTTTCAAATGTCTCACGCATATGACGATATGTTTTTACAAGTTTACTAAATTCGGATATCGTCTCTGTAATAATATTACTTGAAAATTCACCCTTAACTAGGCTGCTAAGAGGGTACAGTAATTTTGAAGAATCTATTAGTTTAAAAGGTTTTGTTTGTCCCTTAAAAATACCAATTCGTGAAAATAAATGTTCTTTAATCTCCTTCTCATTTTGTTTAATTTCTTCCTGCAACCTCTTCCATGCAACTGAGCGGTAGTGGCTTGCCTCCTCTAAAGGATAAAATAAAGAATCAATACTCTTTACCGGGTTGTTACCTAAAGAACGCCCAGATAGTAATGACCCAATAGCAAGTGTCTCAGTCGCGATGGAAACAACGGGAATAGTTTGGTTGTTCTTACTTTTAAGATGATTAATCTGTGATAGTACATGTTTACCCCAACGATGTATATATCTTGTAAAGTATCGATAATATTGAGAGCCTTTTTCAAATTTCCAATGTTTATAATATTGATAGTAAAGAATAGCTTGAAGTACAATGGCTGTATCATTCAACGTCTCCTCCCCAAGAGGCAACACAAGCTGCACTATTGATGGAGTAATTGTAGTAGAACGTTCAAAATGTATAAACTTCGGTCTCCATATACCCTCATCTTTTAAAGAACCTAAGTGTAAAAGCTCACTATCCCAATCAATATAATCATTGATAGCGGAATATACACTTTCTCTTAATGTCTGCATAATATTTTGACGTAAAGAACCATCATTTTTCCACGTTTCTATTTGTTGAATCTGATCAAGTAAGCCCTCTGGTAACTTGTCTTTGAACTGTTCTAAAGAATTTGAGCCTTTTTTACCATCTATAACTGATACGTCTCTATTTTCATCTTTTTTGTTATTTTCTTTTACATTAATTGATGGGTTATTATTATGTTCTGTTCCATCTTGGTGTTCATTTTCATCCTCAACAGAAACTACGCTATCTAAAACTGAGAAATTAAATGCCTCATGTATTGTTTTTGGTAAATTCACGATTTCTTCACTATTAGTCCAAAACTCTAGCAATACTTCTCGTCTATCAGATGAAACAGTATCTAGGGCTGTCAATTTATTGATTTCTAATGCAGACAATCGATTTTTAGTCTTTTCCCCGAATCGTTGAAACATTGATGGTGGTGGAAATATCCCAGTTCTTATATGATTTGTATAATCTTCTAATGTTCTTCTAATAACATCTTTTATCATAGTACGTGGATTAAACTTTGGATTATCTTCTTTAAATAGACGACTATACATCGTAATAATTGCTTGTTTATTAAACGGATATAAACCTTTATCACTGCTATTGCCGAATGAACCATGGCATTTATCTATAAAAGGACACTCTCTTTTTTCACAAGCAGAAGGTAACTCTTTTTCTACGCCCGTAGATAACATCTCATTATACCAATCAATTATTTCTCTATCTGAGTATCGAAGTACATTTAGATACCTACTTACAAAGCTTTCCATATCATCACTTGTATACATGTCTCCTGTAACTACATCAAGTGAAACTTTTAATTCAACACGTGTTTGAACCGTATCTCTAAGATCTTCATAATATCCAGTGGTACATGCAATCGCAATACGCATATTACATAATTCTTTATTGGTTGCATTTTTTGCAGCGTTAGGTCGGATCAACAGGGCTTTAATTAATTGAGTATCAATACCTTCTGTTGCTGCAAAATCTTCGAATAACAAGACTAATTCGATGTCCTCTTTTTTCAATTCTGCTCTAACATCGTTAATCATATCAACAAGATCTCCACCTTGGAGATTTAACATCTTAATGATTGCAGAGTCAATATGCTTATTAATCCAATTGACAGCGTCTTCTTTCAATTCTTCGTCATCTAACAACTCTGCATAAATAGTTCTAGCATCACTACTAGCCTTCTCTAAATCTGTAATATTCGTAGGAAGGTCTTCTATTGTAAATCTTCGTCTATGTGACATTCTTTCAATTTTCTTTTTTGCTCCAATAACATGGTCGGTAATAGCATGGATAATTCCACCGTCTGCTAAGAGAATCTTTCGAAAAAAAGGATCATGGAAAAGAGCTGGTAGCATATCTCTCATATACTCTTCTTCTTCGGTCAATTCACGATCTTTGTGAGGACCATTAGGTCCTATCGCGATGGCTAGGTTGCCTAATAATGTTTCTCTAGCACTCTCTGGAGTTAATTCTTCATCTACTCGTTTTAACTTTTGACGATATTCGTCAAATTGTGAGCCTTCCATTCCATCAAGAATTAAGCTAATAATTTTTCGTAGGTTAGTCCCAAATCGTGGTATAAGTACAACTTTTCGTCTATCGTTTCTTGGAATTCGTGCAGATAGCCAGCGAATTAGATGTGTTTTACCTGTCCCTACATCTCCTAATACAGTTGCAAACATGTAATTGTCTCTTTTTAGAAAATCTTCTAAGAATTGAGACTCTGAATAAGGAACAAGGCTTGATTCTGCTATAGAAGAATTTAGTTCTCTGTACATTCTGATTGGAGTATGAGAGGCTAAAAAAATGTGATCCAGTACTTCCTCTGTTTCAGTTTCAAGAACACGTCCAATTACATCCTCATTCCAACAAACATACCCTTTCATCGTTTGAGCCAATTTCCTCACTCCTTCCTTAAATTACAAGAAATATGGGTATAACGTATTTCATTTCCACCATCATTGATAATCATTGTATCAGCATCTGCTTTTCTCTCCAACTTAATTACATCCTCTTCCTGAAGACGCAACAATGCGTTGGAAGTAACACTTGATAGATAATTCTCTTCCAATTTACCTACTTTGTATTTGTCAAAAAGTTCCTTTCGAAAAACGCCATTTTCAAAAACAGGAGAGTACTCTCTTAAACGCTCCATTAAGGTTGACATCGGTAAAGTTTCTGTTTCATTAAAGAGTCTAGGTAATAACCATTGAATATATAGGGTAGGATCTGGAGAAATTCTTCTATTAACTCCTTTAACTGAATATTGAATTGCAAAACGACAAAACAGTAGCCAATCTTCCAACTGTCCGTATTTCGCATTATTTCCACATCCTAGTTTATTTGGGCCAATTTGTAGGTCAAGTTTTTCAGAAAATTCATCCCATACTCCAGGAGCATCATGTATCTCTTGTGCTAAATACCACGCTACTAAACGTACAAAGTCATAATTCTCTTTGTTACTTTTAGAGAAAAATAGAGAAGAGATGTAAAATGGTAGAATCTTATCTCCTTTTTCCCTATCCTTTAGCTCTTCTGGTAGACCTTTAGACAAAGAAATATAGCCGACTTCATCCTCATCCAATAACTGCATATTTACCATCTCTTTAATCGTGTCTTTCACCATATCTAAATAACTATTATCATCTTTTTTCTGTATTGAATAAGGAGAAATAGATTTTTCTAAGTCTTCTCGCTTCATTTTTTGTTTATCTGTATATAGTAAGAAACGGTACACGCCTCTTACTCGACTTGGAGTAACATATGCTTCTCTAAGTACACTCATATTCCTACCTCCATTAAAAATTCTAGAAAATCCATGTGTGACAATGTTGTTATGTCACGGAATTTTCTTCCTGTTACATTCGGTTCTTTAATCTCATTTGGCAAAAAGAGAACAATTTTTTGGTTAGTTGAAGTAGTATTAAGCAATCTTCCTACCGTCCTGTTGAATTCTTGTGAAGGTGGATGTAATAAAACCGTTGGTATACTGGGTAAGTCTGATACCTTTGATACATTATCTAGATATGTTGTAAATACTACTTTTTGATTAAACAATCTCTTATCATCAATAAATATTTTTAGCATTTCTTTATCTCCAACTAAATGCTGAAATCCTTGTTCAACAAACCAACGAATCGTATTTTTCCATTTTTGCTGAATTCTTATATCTAATTGTTCTAATTCCCTAGGAAGTGAATGAGAGTAGAATATAATAAAAATATTTTTATTATGCAAGAACTGGCCTATCATCCAGGAGGATTCTTTACGCTCTTCATCCCATTTTACTGGTTGGCACTTTACACTAGGTGGAATGATGAAAGGTTTTTTTTTCTTACGACATACCGGACAACCTCCACAAGTCTTCGATACTTTTGCTTTGTCATTATAGGGGTTTTCACTTTCATGTCTTTCGTTATTAATTGTATATAATTCTGAAAAAACCTTAGACGCGCATACTTCTTGTTGTAAAAAAACATCCATTAGTTCTAAACTATTTCGATCAGAGGAACTCGTTCTTCTCCGGAAGGGTTGAATCATTTCCTCCCATACAGATACTTGTAAATGATTTTCGTTCTTTATTTGAATAAGTCGATAATCATTCCCTATATACTCCTCATCTTCTTTATGTTCTTCCCATAAAAAGTCAATTAGGCCAGATTTACTCATTAACAAAAGTGTACGTATATTCCACGCCTTGTTTTGCTCACTGCCCATGTCAATATCATCTTCTTGATAACTTGGTGCTATTGTAACTGGAACCTTATATTGGAGCGGTTTACCTTTTACAGGAATTTTATTTTGGAACATTCTACTCCAACGTTGTATACCACGCTCAATTCCAATAATAGTTTTTCTATTCAGGCCCTCTGCTGTTTTTCTATCTTCATTTGTATATAAAAGTAGAGAAAGACAAGTTCGACCGTCCCTTCCTCCTCTCCCTACCTCTTGGTAAAAGCGGTCGAGGTTTTCAGGGATACAAGCATGTACCACAGCACGAACTTCTGATTGGTCTACTCCGAGTCCAAAAGCAGAAGTGGCAACCACGATATCAATATTTCTAGCCTGCCATTCTTCTATAATATTTTCACGATCTTTATTCTTAGTTTTCCCCGTCATTAAACTTGCCCTACTATAACCGTACTCCTTTAAATATTCATAAACTCTTTGTGCATCTTTTACTTTTGATGTATAAATGATAAGAGGTCTAGGAAGATATGAAACTGCTTCCAAGACCCTAGCCAATCTAACTTCCTCAGTTACACATGCAGATATCCAATATTCTGGTTCGGGTCTAAGTTGGACGGCTGAGAACATACGAAGTGGTCCTGGTTTACCATACATCATGTTTAAAGTATCTAAACAATACTCCGTTATGGTTGCAGATAATAATAATGTTTTAAACGACTCTTTCGACTTTTCTAGGAGGAACTGTCGAAATCCTGATATTTCTTGAAAAGCAGGCCTGAATTCGTCTCCCCATCCACTGACCATATGTGCTTCATCGATAATAAAATACCTCAAAAATCCTCTATCTGCTGCCACCTGAAGAGGAACATTTAGAGATGTAAGCAAACTTTCAGGAGATGTAAAGACAATGGTTTGTGTGCCGTCAATGATACTACTTCTTATTACTTCATTTATATGCTTTCGGTCTTCTCCACTAACATAAGCAGTTGGAAAATCTACAAATTCATTCATAGCTCTTTCTTGATCTATTGCTAGGGCAACAGTAGGAACCACTACTACTGTTACCCCAGATAAATTCTTCTCTAATAAAGCAGGGAGTTGTGCACAAAAACTTTTTCCCGTTCCGGTAGGTAAATTTATAACCAAGGAAGACCCTTTCGGTGCTGTTAAAATAGAACGTATTGCATCCCTCTGACTCCGAGTACGATACGTTGTTCGATGAGCAACCTGTAGAAATGGGTCTCCAGGCATTGGTTCAAACTTGTTTCTTTTCGGTAATAGTGAAACAAAGTGATCAACAGCATAATCGTGTTGCTCTAACCAAATAGGTCTCCATGGTTTTGCTTCAATAATCATGCCATCTTGTTGTTCAACCGTTACTGTTACTCCAAATGCTTCCCACTGCAAGTTATTTGGCCAATTAGTGGTATTAGGAACTCTCAATCTCATAGGTACTTGTTGTTTTTCTGATTCATATCGTAAAATTGCTCGAATAAGTACTGCTAAATCTGATTTCCCTAATGAATCTCTCTGCTGGAAGTAGGCTTTGACAAACCGTTTATAATAGCTATTTTCAAAATCATCGGGGGTTACACTAGGATTCTTTTCAAATAGTACTTCTCTTATGCGCTGAAATTCTTCCATGTTTTTCCTCCAATTCTCTCCCTGTTAGTACAATAAAGCCTATAGAATCTAAGCTAATTCTTGGATGAAATACACCTTCTTGTAGTGCTTCTTGAAGGCTTCTTTCAAACTCCAAGTCATTGCTAGTTTGTGTAGACTCCATACCAGTGAATTCACCAACTTGCAATCTTAATTTCAATTGACTGAACACATAGTCATGCTCGTATTTGGCTTGTTGAAATCGTTCCTCACATAACTTTACAAATGTTTTATTTGTTTTTAATTGTTCTTTAGATTGCTTACAGACTGTTTCAATTGTTTCAGACCAATATTGCTCAGGGATAAATTCGTTTAATAAATTTACTTTATCTTTTGTAATATTCCAATCCATTCCACCTTCTGATTTCTTAAAGAATGATAAAGATAATTCAGTAATATATGATGAATCTGTAATCTCATTACCATTAATATCTGTATACACAGTTTTGAATGTAGGTGGAAAATAGTAATCTAGTTTTCGCTGAAGGGCTTTTTCGTCTATTCCTTTTTTCCCAAAAACTTTGATAACATCCTGAGCATACGAAATATCCCCTTCAATCTTATAATTTAAAACAAAAGATAGTACTTCGGACCCTTCATTAGTGTCTACCACATTACTCTGTCGCCATATTGCGAAAGTTTGTCCACGGTCATCCCAGTGAATATAATCTCGTAACGACTCAATGAATGGGTTACCTATCCGATACAAGTTACAATCTTTATGGTAGATTACTTCATCTCGATCATAACATCCTGGTCTATCTAACACGTACGTGATAGGTAATAAGTAATTTAAAGGTACCAAGGTTCCTCTTCTTGGTTTATAAAAATACGTAAATGGAGATTGTTTATTTTGAAACTTTTGAAACTGTAGCGCTTCACAGACCCAAGGGTCAATACCATCCTCTATCTTTTCAAAATCTTCTTCATATTCTTTTAACGTTTTGTAAAAGATTTCAGCAGACTTTGACTTTGTGTCAATTTCATCTAAAACATGCTGCTCCGCAAGTCTTACTTTTTCTTGTTGTATTTGTTCCTCAATAGTTTCTTGAATCGCTAGAATTCCTTCTACCCCCTTAATGTAGAACTCTTTACGGAGATTTTTCATCATCTCTTCAATAAAAAATTGAAAGGAAGAAATTGAATGGTGAAATACCTTTAATCCATCTACTAAAAAGTTATACCACGCATTAATTAAAGATTTCGATTCCTCTGTTCCACCTAAAAGATAGGTTTTATATGGCTTATCTCTTCCAATACGATCTAATCTACCTACTCGTTGCTCAATACGATTAGGATTTAATGGTAAATCAAAGTGAATAACTATATCTGCAAATTGTAAATTCCGTCCTTCTTCACCTGAAGCATCACAAACTAAAATAAAGCAATCATCTGATGTACGGAAAGAGTCTACTTCTAATTCCACGTCCTCCTTATTCATAGCTCGGTTATAAGATGAAACAGAATTAAAACCATATTCATTATGAAGAAATGCCGTAATCTCGTTTGCAACGACTGTAAAATTCGAAAAAATCACAATCTTTGGTGGCGTTTTCTTTTTTTGTTTTTCTTGGATTTTTACCATTTGTATAAGCATAGACAATAATTCTAGTTTGTCTCCATCTTCTGAAGGCTCATCTACAATTCTAAGCAATTGTCTAATAATTACTTCCTCATCGGTAAAATGCGGTGTTTTCGTTATTAATTCAATCTTTTCCGCTGTATACTCTTCTTTAATAAGTGAATCTGCTTCCAGTTCCAAACGTGAGATTAATACTGCTTTAAGAAACCTTGTGCTTCCACTTACTGCTTCAAATAATAGAAAGTACAATAAGGATAGCGGAGAAACTTGAGAGTCCTCTTTTCTCCAATAATCCATCTCACTCGCCCAGGCTGAATTTCTCCATTCATCAAGTACACTCATAATTTGGATTGACTTTTCATAATCTAAGTCATATTCACTTTTAAATGAAATTTGCTCTGTTCCTTGGTCCCTTCCAAATAATAGTTGGTCTCTTACTGCACTCCTTCTATTCGTCAATAAACGACGATGTAGACGGTATGTTTCTGAAAGATGTACACGAATGTCACGTATATATTGCTTCCTTTTTTCCTCTTCATGAACGTCCTTTACTATTAACCGTTCTAACTTATCAAGTAATTCTTTGAGCAAATAGTCTTGTGGAAAAAAAGTAGATAGCCTTTTAATAGAACGACGAATCATAAAAGGTCGTGTCTCTTCATGGAACGAAAGAAGAAAACGTCCCACTTCTTGGCGCTTTTTTACTCGATTTGTAAATTCATCTAGGTCATCTAAAACATAATGGTCAGGGTCGATTAAATGAAGCATTGAAAGGAATTCTTTTTCATTATTTAAAACAGGAGTTGCTGATAATAATAGTAATCCTGCAGAAGAATGAACTTTCTTACAAAGGTCACGGTAAAGTTTACTTTTATTCTTGTTAGTCGAAAAAGCAAAAGAAGCGATCTCATGGGCTTCATCAATAACAACCATGTTATGGTGTTTGTTCAGAGCAGATAACTTCTCTAGTTCATCTGTTGATAACCAGTCTATTCTATCGTCAAAGTCATCAATTAAAAATCGTTGGTCCATTTCCACATGCCATTGATCCCATAAGAAAGGTGGTACAATAATTAAAACATTTTGGTCAGGGTTATCAAGTAGAAATTGACGAACAATCACTCCCGCTTCAATCGTTTTCCCTAGGCCAACTTCATCAGCCAAAATATATCGTTGAATAGGATCTTCTAAAACTCGTTTCACCACTTCAATTTGGTGTGGTAAAAGTAGGATATTAGAAGACAATAGCCCATCCATTCCCCTTGAAACACTTCGTTGTTCCATCAATGTTTTCATAAATACTGTTCTACGTTTGTTAAAAAATGCTGTCTCATGCCCTCTTAATTTTAATACATCACTTGGATCATGAATTGGTATATTACACCTTACATAAAGGAGTTTTTCATTTATATATATTGAAAAGGTGTCTGGGAAGTCAACTTCATATTCTCTATCTACTAAATTTCGAATTCTTCCAATTTGCCAGCGTTGTACACTCTCATTATAGTAATAACAACGAGTTTGTTCATGCAACCTAGTAACTTTAATATCTTTAATACTAGCAGTAATCTGTTTACGATCCGCAATAGAATAAAAATACTCAATAGTACAGAACTGGCCATTTAAACTTATATCAACTACTTTACCTATTCCCATCTTATTATTTTTGCATTTTACAAAAGAACCAATTCCTAAAGTCATATTAAAAATCTCCCTATTCTATTGGACATATTTAGATATATTTTAACATATTTTTTCATTATTTTGGTATTTCAAAAATATGATTACTATATAACCTGGTAACTTCGACCTATTCATACTCTTGTTATTATAAGTAACTAGAGTCTAAAGTAATAGTTAACTAGGTTTTAAATAAACCTAGTTAATTTACAATAAAAACAAAAAAAGCTAGCGTAAGCTAGCATCCCCTCTATTTCCTCATATTAACATTCACATGTACATAGTCAAATATTTCCGGGTTAATTTCCTCCATATCTCGGAGTATTCCTTTCCAATGTTTTTTCGGAAGTTGCGTTTCTCCTTTTTCTAATAGTCTCAATAAGTGTTTCCTAACTTGGGTACGGACATTTAAGTTGTTTTTTAAGTACTTTTCCATCATTGTGAGGTCCAGGCTTTGTAATTTACTGTTTTCTTTATTAGTCATTAGCGGAAGAAATTTTCTCATGTTTTCTACATAGGCTTGTTCCTGTTGAACCTTTGTGATGAATTCTTTATTGTCTTCTGTTGATAGCCAGGAGATGATTTCATCTAGGTGAATCATGTCATCTAAAGTAAGTGATGTTTTATTGCTAACCGTTTCAACCCAACTCAACTTTTCGGAATTGGAAATGTTATCCAATAACTTTTGTAGTAACTTAATCTCATTTACTTTTTGAAATACTACTGGTTGTAATTCCTCTAAATATTGACTAACTGATTTTTGTAATTCAACTAAAAACATTTGCAAAGGGAAGTTCTTTATTTGAAATTTATTTAACTTTTTAGAAGGCATAAGGGTTAGAAACTTTTGGCTAAAATCTTCATTATGATTCAAGCTGTCAATTGCATGAAAATCAATGATATTATCACGAAGGCTGAACCAATCGAGGAACAAGTCCTCAGTTACCTCAAGATAGTCTTTTTTAATTGGGTTCTTTACGATGCTTGTCCACTCACTTTGTCCAAGCCTACTGACCTTGTTTATAAACATTTTCAACAAAAATGCAAAATTACTAACGCTATAACCTATGCCTTCTTCTAGTTCTGTTATCCATTCATCCTTTAACTGTTCTGTTTGGTATACCCAATCTGCTATATTTTTATCATTTGCAACTTTCGCAAACATATCGCTTCTATCCTGCATTTTTAGTTGTTGAAAATTAGCAATTTGAAGTAAGTTTATATTTTTATCGATGAAAATCTGGGTGTTGTTCCTTTCTGAGAAAGAGATTGGGTACTTATATCGATTCACTACTTCCGCTCTCTGGATAGCAGCTGTTGATTTAATCGCTCTAGATGTATGTTCTTTAGTAATAAATGTACCTTTCACCACTTCATGTACAATGGTTGCCACTCCTGTACGCACAGGCTCTAATAGCTGTTCTTTAACTTTGTTTCCTTCGATCCAATCGCGAATGTGTTCAACCACAACATTTTTCTTTTCAATAATATGTTCCTCAATGGTGACCTCTTTATGAATTTGAAGATTCTTTAATTGTAATACAATATCATCTAGATCATATTTAAAGTGTTTTACCAGTGAAGCAGTAATCACATGATTGGCTTCATTAGGATGTGCGTACATTTCACCCAAAATTTTAACTAGTTTGTCCTCATGTTCAATAAAGACATCTCGATTTAGGTAATGAGCAATTTTTGTTGCAGCCTTCGCCTCTCCCTTGACCAAAAACTGCAGTATCTCCCTTGAATTCAATATCAAATACCTGAGGGTTCCTTTTCCTTTTGGAATTCCATCATAGACTCTGTTGATAAGCGGCATGCTAAAAGGTAGTAACTTCAAGCCCTCAGCAGAATCATCCTCTAATAATGCTCCACAAGAATTTGCGTGGGGGCAACTAGTTGAACAAGCAAACCCATTTGCTTCTTTTAAGCCTACTAAATATTTTTCCATATAGGTTTGGGCTTGTTTTTTATCAAGTGTAAAAAAGTTCGAACCCGATTCATCTGATAACCACAACTTCTTTACACGGTCATCAATGGTATCCAAGTTCTTAATTCTACTTTTCAGATCATGGTCAAAATCTTGTCCCTGCTCAACACCTGGGGTTAAACCAATGATGACATCCCAATTGCCGTCTTCAAGTGTAATAAAGTAATCAAGTAGGTCTGCTGCATATAAATTAATGGATTGGACTAAATCGTCAATTAACAATACAGGACGGATGTTTTTTTCCAACAACGTGTTTGACAATTCTTTAAATATCGTCTTTATATCTGTTCCTTGAAACAGAAACTGGTCAAATTTTTTAAGTAAAGAGTCGCGAAATTTGTGATAATGAATGTCTATCCCTATTGATGTACTCTCAATTAAATTTTCATACTCTTCTTTTGTAATGAATTCTAACGGCTTTATAATATGCCCGTCTTTAATTTGCTTTGTGAACTCTAAAATATTCTTTTCTATTACAGGACGAAGTAGCATCGCAGCTGGTACAATAGAATCATCACTCTCAAAAAACTCTGATATTGTTGTCCAAACCATTTGATTAATAATGGAAATAGGTTTCGTCAATAAGAGATTCCATCTATTCTCATCAATTATTAAGTCTCCTAATTCAAATCCAATTGATTCATAACATTTTTTTACCAAAATTTGCGGGTTTAGTTCAGTCCTAGAAATCCTAATAATTGGACGTGACTCATCAGGGGTCCACTGGTCTCGAAGCCAACATAACAATTCAGATTTTCCAGAACCCGTTGATCCAAAAATCACATAAACACGATTACCAAAGTCTTTCCCTTCTTCTAATTCTTCAAGTAATTCAGATTCCGTAACGCTTTCAATTAGTTGGTTTTTATAATACCTGTTTAACGTTTGAGGGAAATGAGTCTTTCTAAAAAAATCTTTTGAAAAATTGTATCTTTCATCTGCAGTACCATATAAGAAATTAATGCTTTTCTTGGTTATACAAGGAATCATTCTTGGTTACCCCCTACCGTTATCCAGTTCCACTGACCTTTTTCTCCATAAGATAAGTAAGGTAAATCTTGCTTTTTTGTTAGTGTTGCAACTCCTGTTTTTCCTAAATGTAAAATGCCATAAAGAATACCATTAAAAATAGTACCATTGGAAATACAAGGGATTACCGGATGAATTTTCTTTTCAAAAAACAACTGTAACGGTCCATCCCATTCCCCTATTTCTTCAATAATATCTTCAATTAAATTTGTGTGAGGCAGTGCATAAAACCCACCGTAGACTCGGTAGCCTAATCGTAAATGCTCCATGATTCTCTTCCATGCATTTACCTTTTCCTGGCTAATCGCTAATTTCTCATAGGTTAAGTTTGCCTCATAATATAAATCTTTTATATACATTCGATTTGGGATAACAAACATCTGATAATACATAGTAGAGAAAATATAGTTTGGACCAGTTGGGTCTTGGTTAACATCTGCTATTTCATTTAATCGTTTTACTATTGTAAGTTCCCTTACTTGATAATTATTTATAAGTGGCCATATGCCCTTTTTCTTATCGATTTCAATATACCTAAGATTTAATAAGAAGTTTAGGGCTGCATCAACCAGCGAGGAAATATCTCCTTCAGGTTGATATTGATAGTTTTTAATTAGGTCACTTTTGTGTATCCCCGGGTACTTTTGAATTGAATGAAAAATAGCACCGATTTCAGGTCCATAACAAATCTGAAACAACGACATCTACATCACTCCTTCACTTTGCTTTATTTCCTCAATTGTTTTTGCAAGGTGATAATAATTATGAACAGAACGTAATTTCATATAATCTCGATGGCTTATATTTAGAATGTCTTCAGGATTCTCAATACAGGCTGGGCATTCACAATCAAGTGGTTTGTCAATTCGTTCTTGGGTACGAGTCACATTGGATTTAGAAATCAATAATGTTCTAAATGGATTGCTATAAAAGATTTGATGAAAAGCAGCAACCATAGTTGGCCTACTTGAGTCAAAAGAAGCCATTTTAATTTTAGCCATCTCTCTCATTTGGTTAATTCCTGTGACTCCAAAGATATGTAAATTTTCCGAGCCAACTTGTTGTGCTACAAACTTTATATATCTTACTTGTTCTACTGGATTCCGTGCTAACATCGATCCAAGTCCGAAACGTTTAAATCCTAGTTTCTTAAGTTCATGAATACTAAAAGTAATACTTGGAAAATCATATCCTTGAATAACTCCCATTAATGAAACATTGGGAGGTAGATCATATTTTTGAAGTAAATTAACATATTCGTAAGCATTAAATAAAGTTTTTTCAACTGCTGAAAACTTATCTGAGAGTGTTGGTTTATCAAGAAGAGGTTCATCTAGATGGACAAGTTGAATGGGAATATCCTGTGGGGCAGAATCTATGATGTAAAATTGGGTATCTAATATATCCCTTAATTTGAACTTTCCAGGATTTTTGGAATAAAAAAGTGCGCCGGAATCAATAATAAGTTTCTTAGGCTTCTTTCTAAACCTTTTGATTCCATTCTTATTATCAGGGATAGCTGATATAAGCATGCAGCAATTATCAAAATACTCACAAAAAATCGCATCACTATGTGACCAACTTATATAAAAATCCATTTCACCATCTCCTTCCTAACGTGATTCTACGTGATAAATTGATTATATCATTAATATTTTGAATAGTATATTAAAAAAGCCTCTTAATCAGAGACTTTTTTGGTAATCTATCAAAATCTTATACGTTGTTTCTAAATTCTCCTTAGTCGGATAAAATTTCCTTTTTCCGCTGTATAC
>NZ_JBALOX010000107.1:0-10804 GCF_036965165.1 Bacillus sp. JJ1521
ATTCTATATTATATATTTTCTTTTATCAATATTTATTTTCGTTTATTTTTGTTTTTTTCATTACTTAAATATCATCTTTTCATTAAACAAAACCCTTGCCTTCTATATTAATATTGATTAAACTTTAAATATGATAATATTTAGGAAACCTTAATATTTTGCTTTTTAATTATTTTTTATTTTTATTTTCATTCAAATGAGGGGTAATCATGAATAAATTATTCGCGACTGAAAGAAGACAATTAATATTAAATATACTCGAGGAAAAAAAACGAGTAACCGTTAAGGATTTGGCAAGGGATGTAAACGTTTCCGAAGCGACGTTAAGAACGGATCTAAATTTGTTAGAGGAAGAAGGTCTGTTGACTCGAACACACGGTGGAGCTGTTTTAAATGAGGATTTATCATCAGCAAAGGTAAGCTTCTCTGAACGTGAAAAGAAAAATCCTGATTCTAAAAACATCATTGCGCAAAAAGCAATCAATCTTATTAGTCAAAAGGATTGTATTATACTTGATGCCAGTACGACAGCCCTTGCATTAGCTAGATTAATAAGGGAATCTACTTTAAATATCACTGTTGTTACAAATGGAATTTCTGCAGCGATCGAATTGAAGGAAAATCCGGGAGTCAATGTGATTTTAGTGGGCGGTATGGCTAGAATGGGCTCAATGGCACTTGAAGGCTTACTAGGTACGAATGTATTAAATAAGATCAATATAGATACGATGTTTACGTCAGCTCGAGGATTTTCGATTGAGGAAGGACTGACAGATTTTAATGTTTACGAAGTAGAATTAAAGAGGGTTATGGCCAATAAGGCAGATAAGATTGTCGCATTACTGGACCATTCGAAAATTGGGACAGACTCTATTGCGACATTCGCAAGCTATGACCAGCTTGATACAATCATTTGTGATAAGGAATTGGATGCCAACTTCCTAAAAGAATTAACAAAACAAAACATTAAAGTTATATAGAACGCAAAAGGATACTCACGATTTCGAGTATCCTTTTCTATTTAACTATACAAATGCTTTTCAAGCTCGCGGAGAATGATTGTAAATGACTCCATATTCCATGCGGTTCTTCCTACGAATAGACCGTTAACATCTTTGTGATCTATGTATTTTAGGAAGTTCTCCAGGTTGACACTTCCGCCGTACAATAATGGAATATCAGGGCCACATTCTGGAAACATCTCAACTAATGTATCTCGTAAGAAAGCATGCATTTCCCCGACATACCCAGCGTCTGCGGGAATGCCATTTTCTCCGATTGCCCAAACAGGCTCATAAGCAACAAGAACCTGTTTAGCCTGAACTTCTGAAAGTCCTTTTAAACATACCTTTAACTGTGCAGCAAGTACCTCACGTGAAATTGAGTTATTCTTTTGTTCGATGTTTTCACCAATACAAACCAAAGGCTTTATTCCATACTTTAGTGCAGCATATACTTTTTTATTAATATCAGCATCATTTTCATTAAAATATTGTCGTCGCTCCGAATGTCCTAGTTCAACTAAATCTAGACCAATCTCATCCAGCATCTTTGGTGAAATTTCACCGGTATAAGCTCCAGTATCTTCCCAGTGCATATTTTGTGCTCCAAGCTTGATCCTGGAGTCAGATACTTCCTTTTTAATATCAACTAGCGCAGTGTGAGAGGGAATAATAAATAACTCAATACTGGAGGTAAGTTCGTTTGCAATTTGCTTAAGTTGCTTTGTGTAAGAAACTCCTTCAACAATTGTTTTCGTCATTTTCCAATTGGTGCCGATCCAAATCTTACTCATTGTCTGTGCCTTCTACCCATTCCTTCATGGATTTAAAAATAATGAAGACCGTTGTAGCACCTGCATCTTGATGACCAATTGCCCTTTCACCTAAAGACTTTGCCCGTCCAAACTTCGCAATAAAATCCTTAGTCGCTTCCACACCTTCAAGGGCAGCAGCTTCTGCTTTGCGAAGTCCGTCTAGAAAGCTATCATTTGCTGCAACACTTGCTTTTAACGCTGCAACAGCAGGCTGAAATGCATCAATCATCGTTTTATCACCAAGTTCAGCCTTACCACGTTGTTTGATTGCCTCTAATGCCTTTTCATAAATATCAGCTAAAGATGCTAGTTCAAGTGTTTCCATAGGCTCAAGTCCTTTGATACCGCCAACAAACATTGTCCCGAAAATTACTCCCGATGCTCCTCCCATTGAAGAAATCATCGACATCCCTATCGTTTTAAAAACATCGTTTATAGTAGTAAATTCATTTGTCCTTAGATTTTCCTCAGCTTTAGTAAAACCAACTGACATTCCGATGCCATGGTCACCATCACCGATAGCGCTATCAATCTTTGTTAGTAAAGGCTTGCTTTCTACTACCTTTTCACCAACATATAAAAACATTTCTTTCACTTGGTTTGGATTAAGAGCATTTAGTGTTTGTGTAGACATTATTTTACTCCCCCTTTAATTTTTTGCGCTTTGTTGTAGTATGGTGAATGTGCAGGAGCATCATATAAATCTTTTAATTCATCATCTAATTTTAAGAATGTAATAGAAAAACCGCCCATTTCCTGCGTGGTGCAATAGCTATTTACATCCATGTCATAAATAGCAATCTCTTTTTCTTCTAAGATTTGGGCAACCCTACGATTCACAATCAGTAATTCTAGTAATGTTGTAGAGCCCAAACCGTTTACATAAACAGCTACTTCATCCCCTGCTTGAATCTTGCATTCTACTAATAATGTTTTTAGTAATTCATCAGTTAACTCATCTGCTGGCATTAGTTTAGTGCGTTTTATCCCCTGTTCACCATGAATTCCCATTCCTAGCTCAATTTCATCATCACCCAATACAAATGGTGGTTCTGTTTCACCTGGAATGGAGCCTGGTGATGTTGCGACACCAATTGAAAATGTTTGATCTGCTGCCTTTTGAGTGACACGGGTTACTTCATCTAAATTCCAGCCTTTTTCTGAAGCAGCACCAGCAACTTTAATGACAAAAACGTCTCCTGCAATTCCTCTGCGGTCACCTTTACGTTCTTCTGGTGCTGATGCAACATCATCCGCAACTAATACAGTTCTAGTTTGAATATCTTCAAAATCTAAGAGTTCTGCAGCCATATCAAAATTAAGAACATCACCAGCATAATTTCCATATACGAATAGGACACCTTTACCTTGATCAACTGCTTTTGCAACGTCTTGAACCGTATTTGGTGTTGGTGCTGCAAACACATTTCCAATCGCGACACCATCAGCTAGACCTTCTCCAACAAAGCCAAGGAATAATGGTTCATGTCCACTTCCTCCACCTGTAACAATGGCAACTTTATCTTTCATATCTTTACGTATGATTCCGTTTACATCTTTTACTTTAATCAAAGAGTCTTTATATGCATACATATAACCTTCTATAGCTTCTTGTACAACATGACTAGGATTGTTGATTATCTTTTTCATTTGATGTCCCCCTTATTTAAAATATATAAAATTATAAGATTATTGTATTTGTTTTTATTTACTTTCATTTACTATTTTAATCTTTTATTTAAGCGGTGTCAATTTACAAATTGATATTCATTTAAAAAGTAGATTCATAGAAAAAGGAGTACCAAATCGTCAATTTTATTGACCAATCAGGTACTCCTCCTCTTTTTATTTGTAACCGTTGTTGATTAGTTTGATTCCTAGTTTTAGTGCTTCTTCAAATGCACTTGGATCAACGATACCTTTGCCTGCGATATCAAATGCAGTACCGTGTGCAGGTGTTGTGATTACGATTGGAAGTCCACCACTGATGGTGACACCTTTATTAAAGCCCATTGTTTTCATACCAATTTGTGCTTGGTCATGATACATACCTAATAGACAGTTGAAGTTTTCCTTTTTCAAACGCAGGAAGATTGTATCTGCAGAGAAAGGTCCATGTGCATTTACACCTTGGCTTTTCGCTTCTTCAACTGCAGGAGTGATGATTTCATTTTCTTCGTCTCCTAAAAGCCCATTATCACCAGCATGTGGATTTAAGCCGGCAATTGCAATTTTCGGCTCAATTCCCGCCTTAGAAACGATTTTATCTGCAAAAAGAATACTGTTTAACACATTTTCTTTTGTGATATTTTCAGCAACTTCCTTTAAAGGAATATGGGATGTCACACGTGTGAACCATACGTCATCCATTACATTTACTTCCATAAAGCCAGATTCAAGGCCAAATACAGAAGCTACTAAATGGATATCGTCTTTATACGCGTATCCTCCTTGATATAGGCCACTTTTGTTCATTGGACCATATGTAAGTCCATCTATTTTTTCTCGTTTTGCAAGCTCTAATGCAAATACTAGATTGTCCCCAGCTGCCTTACCGGACTCCGAGCTTAGGACGCCCATTTCAATTTCAGCTGGATCTGTATTTTTTGTATCGATTAGCCATACTGATGCAGCCTCAGGGTTTACTTCATCGATGCTTTCTACTTTTTGATAGTTTAATTCTTGTCCTGCTGTCATTGCTCCTCGATTAAAAATACGTTCATCTCCAACTAAAACCCAAGTAGCAGATTCAAGTATTTCTTTGTTTGCTAAAGATTTTGCGACTACCTCAGGTCCTACACCTGCAGCATCTCCATATAATAATCCAATTGTTGGTTTGCTCATGCTAATTCCCCCTTTAGATGTAAAATTCATTAAGCTTTAAAAATTTAATAAAACAGTGATAATACTTAGGAATGTAAACTTTATTATGCTGTTGGATTGATGTTTGTATTGTTATTCTTCTTCTTTCGTTTTTTAAAGTAATCACTCACTAGAGGGAAGAACAACATAAGAATTGATACAGCAATTAATGTCACACTAATTGGTCTTGTAAGGAAAATTGTAAAATCACCATCAGACATTTGAACCGAACGTCTGAACTGGCTTTCTGCAATCGGACCTAAAACAACACCTAATATAATTGTTGCTAATGGGAACTTAAATCTTTCTAGTAAATATCCAATTACTCCAAAGATCACCATAACAATGATGTCAAAGAAGCTATTTCTAACTGTATACGTCCCGATAGCACAAAGTACTACAATTAATGGACCTAAAACAGAATAAGGAATTCTAATAATTTTTTCGAATAGCTTTATAAAAGGAGTTGAAACAAAAAGCATTAGGATGTTTGAAACTAATAATCCTGCAAAAATGGTATACATTAATACTGGGTCTGTTTTAAATAACATCGGTCCCGGCTGCATTCCATGTAATATAAATGCACCAATCAGTATGGCAGTTGTAGCACCTCCAGGTATTCCGAGAGCAAGTAGAGGAACTAAACTCCCCATGGCTGCAACGTTATTTGCTGTTTCTGATGCAGCAATTCCTTTTGGATTCCCTTTTCCAAACGTTTCTTTTTCTTCATCCTTTGACCATCTTACCGTTTCACTATAAGCTAACATTGATGCAGTTGTTGCCCCTACGCCCGGTAGGATACCAATGAACATCCCTATTAAGGATGATCCGGCTATTGTAGGACTAATTTTTTTGAAAATCTCTTTTTCAAATACTTTTGTTTTTACTACTTTAATAGCATTTTCTAAAGTGTGAGATTCCGTGCTTTTCTTAATAAATTCAGATATTGCAAAAAGACCAGTAATAACAGGAATTAGGTGAATACCAGAAGTTAAAACTGGCATACCAAATGTATATCGTAAGCTACCTGTCAGAGCATCCATACCAATCGTAGCAATCATTAATCCAAAAAGGACTCCAATTAAGCCTTTTAAAACGTCTTTTCCACTTAAAGAGGCTACTACTGTTAATCCCATGAAAGCCAAAGCAAAATACTCGGGTGATGAGAAAGACAGGGCAACTTCCGCAAGAAATGGAGTTAAGGTGATTAAGAAGAAGACTCCAACCAATCCACCAATAACGGATGTTAATATCGTAATCCCTAACGCTCGTCCGGCATATCCCTGCTGTGCCATAGGGTAACCATCATAGGTTGTAAAAATTGCTTCAGGTGTACCCGGTGTCCGTAGTAAAATGGCACCGAAGGCACCAGATAAGCTACAAATTGAATAAATACCAGTAAGTAAAATGAATGCAGCAGCCGGCTCAAACGTATACGTAACAGGTAATAGGATAACGACCAACATCGTTCCACTTATTCCAGGAATAGCCCCACCTATATAGCCAATTACAATTGCAAGAAATAACATTAATATATTCATTGGGTCAGTAACAACATTTAATAACCCTAGCCATAATAACTCTAACATTTTCTCCCCCCTGACTTGACTGTTTCATCCAGATGTTAGAAAGCTTTTAAACACCGTGCTAGATAAAAGCATGTCATCTATATAAATGAAAAATAGGATCTTTTAGTAAAATAGAAGACTAAACTCTCTAAATATACCGATTCCACGCGGCAAAGGTACTTTGAGAACAATGGAAAATAACCAAACAAAGAAAACTGTAAGGATAACTGATACCAGGATTATGACGAGTTGTTTTCGTGCACCCAAAACTTGAGTTAAGAGATATAAAAATAAGATTGATGATATGATAAAGCCAAAAATGTATAAACCTACTGAATAAAGAATGATTGATAAAATCGAGATTAAGCTCATCGGAATATTAAAAATTCTTTTTTCGGGTTCTTCAGTTTCGTTTAACTTTTCTAATTGAGCAGCAGCTGCTTTTTTAGTGGTAATAAATGTTTTAATTATTCCCATAATCGCTAAAATCAACATTAAAATTAAGATAATGGATGGCCATGCCTTAGGACCTAAAATAGTTGTTTTATTTGCAGAATGAATTTGTGTAGTTGACATCAGAAAGAATCCAGCAAATGCAATTACGATGCCATAAAATAGATAATCTTTTTTAGAAGCGGTCACAATTTCTCCCTCCCTTTAATTAAGAAAATTCAGTAGGAGGAGTCTTCCTCCTACCGATCGAAATTAATTTTGAAGCTTTTCCATAATAACTTTGTACTTTTCTATTAATTCTTCTGTTCTCTTCGTGAAGTCTTCTGAATTTAACCATCCTTCTCTTAAATGTAAATAGTTATCTTCTTCGTATTTTTGATAAGCTTCAGTCTCATATGCTTTTTTCATTGCTTCTTCTAAAATTTTGATAATTTCTGGATCAACATCTGCTTTAATATAAAATCCTCGTTCATTTCCATCAGTTAAATCCCAACCTAATTCAACAGTTGTTGGAACATCTGGGAAATCTTTTAATCTTTCTTCAGCAAACACGACAAGAGGAATAATTGAGCCATCCTCTGCTAGTGACCTGGTTGGACCAAACTCATCAACCATTGCTTCTAAGTGACCACCTAGTACCCCAGCATGCATCTCACCTGATCCTTCCATCGGAACAAAGTTCAAATCCACTTCAGCTGCTTCACCAAACATAAATACAGTCATTTCGTCCATACCTAAAGAACCAGTACCACCAACCGTAATCTTTCCTGGTTTTTCTTTAGCGGCTTTCAAAAAGTCTTCAATAGATGCATACTTATCTTTCTTTACCCACAATGCATAAGTATCAGATTGGAAACGTGCAATTGGTGTAAAATCATTTAAACCATGTGTGTTTGTACCAGCTGCTGTTGTAATAGAAAATGCAGCATCTCCAATTAATGTATAGCCGTCAGAAGGTGCATTAAATGCGTTTTGTGCTGCAACTACACCGGCTCCACCTTCCTGGTTAACAACGTTAATGTTAACACCCAAGATTTCCTCTAATTCTTTTGTAACTGCCCTCGTGAACATGTCCGTACCACCGCCTGCACCGTGCCCAACAAGAACTTCAATATTTCTTTCAGGATAACCACTTGCCTTTTTACTGTCTCCGCCATCAGATGATGAACTGCCAGATGAACCGCCTGATTCTTTTGAACCCCCGCCGCTACATGCAGCTAATAGCATAATAAGACTAAGTAATAAAATGCTCATAAAATTAAGTTTTCTTTTCATTTTCGTTCGTCCCCCTGTATTTAATATAATTGTTCGCAAGACCTTCGCTACAAATACTTGTTAACCGCTCTTTTCGGAAGCTTCCACCTCCCCAAATAGAATAAAATATTGGTTGTTTCATATTTTCATAGTTCTTCCAAAAAATTATCACAGGAATGTGAGTTTATTTAGCACCTGTTTTTATCTCTTTCGTAATTGGTTCTAATTGGGCTTGTACATAATTTCCTACATCTACTATTACATTGTGGGGATCGATTGCTGCTTCTTCTGTTTCTTCCTCAACCATAATCCACCCTTTGTAGCCTGAGTTATATAAAATTTCAGCAATCGCCGGGAAATCGATATCACCGTTACCCATTTTTTTCCACTCAAATGTATTCGAGCAATCCTTAATATGCACATGTTTTATAATAGAAAGATTATCTTTAATAATTTCAACTGGATTCATTCCACCCGCCTTAATATGTCCAGCGTCTGGCGTGTACCCTAGGTATCTTCTATCGATAAGGTCAAACATGACATCATAATCTTCTTTTATTCTAAAATAAGAAGTTTTTGGTGATGCAGGATGGAAGGAAGCAATTACACCATTTTCATGTGCACGTCTCCCAAGTGCGTTCACACAATTGATAATTTCCTTTTGTCTCTTCAATAAATGTTCTCTGTTCGGGCCAACCCTTGCTGGAACATTCATGACAGCATTCGGAAATTGTTTTAAATACTTTATGTAATAATCTGCGTGTGCTTTTTCTTCTTCGGTTTCATTCTCTCCTGCCCATGTAAACGGAACAGTTAATGCCGCTAATTCTAATTCTCTCTTTTTCAGTTCCTCTTTAAGTTTTTCAGGTTGATTTTTATATCTTCCTAAAAGTGCGACCTGTACATCTATTCCTTTAAATCCCGCTTCTTTAACGGTATCCATGATTTGATCGAGATAATCACACTCTTTATCATAATCAAGCTCCCATGTTGATCCATGGCATCCAAATTTAATTGCCAACGGGGGTCCCCTCCTTTTATACTAGTAATATCTGAAAGTTTTTACTAGTTTAACTGCAAACGTTTCCAAGTTGTATTTTTCTTAATTTTATCATTTATTTTCACTTTGTCAATAAAAAATAACAATAAACAAAAATAAATCGATAGTATTCATTGGATATCAATAACCCATTGAATATAAATGAAAGTAAATTGATAACCACACAAAAAAATCCGTCGTATTAGACGGAGACCATTCATTTATGAATAGATTTTCGCTTTTTTATCAATTCCGCACAAATACTTACCGCAATTTCTTCTGAACCTTCCGCATCGATATCCATGCCTACAGGAGAATGAATCCAATCAGGGATTGGCTCTGGGTCTAGCAACCGTGCTGTTCTTCTTTTTGGTCCGAGAATCCCAAGATAATGAATTGATTTTTTTACAAAATACTTCAACACTTTTTGATCCCATTGAAAATTATGTGTCATGATTAAAACAAAGCTATTTTGTGGTATCTCATTTTGTTGTAGGAAAATATGTGGATGTTCTACGATGTAATGGTCGGCAGTAGGGAAGTTTTCAGGATTGCATCTCTTGTTCCTTGGGTCGATAAGCAAAATTGAAAAGTCTAGTTTTGCTGCTAATTCAACAACTGGCTGTACATCAGGACCTGCACCAAAGATATAAAGGCGTTCCTTCGGCTGAAACAGTTCCATTATGATCTCGCCCTGTCCATCTACCTTTTCGTTTGCTGTCCTATTACCAAGTTCTAAAAATGATTCAACATAAGTAATCAGTGAACTGTCCGCATTTTCTGGGTAATTCAGCAAGTCCCCATCTTCACTACAATACATCCGTTGCTTTTTATCGATATTTAATAGAGAAACCACATATTTTCCAGAAATGAGCTTTTGATAGATTAGGTCCCATACGGATTTACAACTTTGATCTTTATCCAAATCCCATCCTGTTTCTTCTATATATACATAGATGATTCCGTTGCAACCGGCACCTTGCCCCCAACCTGCATCCCCCTCAGATTTCATATCATATGTAACAATCTTAGGGTGGTGTGTTTGCATGACTTCCTTTGCATGATGGGTGAGATCTTCTTCTAAGCAACCGCCACTAATCATTCCAAATGTGGTTCCATTTTCGTCAATCAGCATTTTTGCTCCTTCACGGCGATAGGCTGAACCTTCCACCTTGATAACCGTTGCCATTGCGAATTTTTGCATTTTTCTTTCTTTTAAAATCTGCAGGATTCTATGAATATCGTTCAATTAACCTTCACCTTCCACCTTTGCCGTTCAAATTAGGGATAAATATATTTATTTAAAGAAAACTACTAATGATTGATTTTTCTTGAAAGGAGTAACCATATGAACACAACCGGTCAACAGCCAGAAGAGAACCAAAGCTTCCAACAACAACAATTCCAGGAGCAACAACAGCAATTACAGGAAAGCCAGCCACAATTAGAACAACTCTTTAAAGGGCAAAAGAAACAAGCCTTACAAGCCATGCTGCAAGCTGAACAAACTCTTCAACAAAGTGCAAATATGAATAATTTACAGTCTATGCAGCAGGCACAACAAAGTCTACAACAAGTCACACAGCTGTTAAACCAGATGCAAGGGGTTGCAGTGACACATGCAACAACAGCAAAACAGCAGCAACTAGAGCAGGTTCAACAACAAATTGAACAGGCCTCACAAGCCCTTGGTCTGATTGAGACACTTAATGAAGGAAATAATAGCTTTAAAAAAGGGTAATTTAAATCCTTATGGGTTTCTTTTTCGGGTGCTTTCTTATTAAATGAAACAAGATTGACGTATGAATTGGC
>NZ_JBALOX010000108.1:0-445 GCF_036965165.1 Bacillus sp. JJ1521
CAGGAAGTAAGTTCTTCCTAGCAAGTGCAAACGGATCCACTCCACAAATGGCAGCTGCAGGAATTAGCGCCCAAGGTACGAGCGTTCCACCTCCAACCCAAATGCCTGCAATTTGCCCAAGCGCTGTTAATGTAGCAGCACCCGCCCCAATTGCTGTTGAGAACAATGCAGCAAGTGAACCAGCCAACGAAATTCCTGAAAAACCAGATCCGTCTAAGCCGGTAATTGCACCTACAGTTGTCAAGGTAATGGCTCCAACTGGGGCATTTAATGGTACAACAGAAGCAAGACTAACCCCAAGATCGTTCACGATTCCTTGTGAATGTTCAGGTAAGAAATCACCAATAATTTTCGCAAAACCGGAGTCACCTAGATAGAAGAAGGCAGCGATTGGGATAACTGGACCAAAGACTTTAAATCCAAATTGGAAGCCTTCGATTAAATA
>NZ_JBALOX010000108.1:490-20106 GCF_036965165.1 Bacillus sp. JJ1521
AATAAGAGCTGTTGCATCCCCACCGGAAAGATTTAATACCGACATGGCAGCTACATCTAAGGCAAAAAGAATTGGGATTAAGAATGCGAAGAAGCGTTTGGTTGATGGTGATAATAATTTTTTTAATTGTTCCTCTTCCTGCTTTGAAAGATCATTTGTTAATGGATTTGTATAATTTGATTCTCCACCAACTGAAAGGGTGCCCTTTCGCATGTCCCGTCGAAGGAAGATGTAGGCTGCGACAGTCGTTACAAGTCCCATTACAAACACTAATGGAATACTTGCTTTTACAACCTCCAATACTTCGAGTCCCGCAGCATCTGCAGTAAGCTTTGGAGCTGCCTGAATGATAAAATCACTCGACAAAGCAATACCGTGACCGAACAAATTCATTGCCATTGCGACCCCTAATGCCGGAAGGCCAACCCTCATTGCCACTGGTAAAAGAACTGCACCAATTAGGGCAACAGCAGGGGAAGGCCAGAAAAACCATGAAATCACCATCATGACAATTCCGATTGTCCAGTAAGCAAGTGCCGGGGAGCGTATCAGTTTTGCGAAAGGTGCAATCATGATATCATTGATACCCGTAACAGTTAACGCCTTACTCATAGAAACAATTATCGATATCACAAGAATGGTTGAGAGTAATTCAGAAATTGCATAAATAAAGCTATTAAAGACACCACTTACAGATGCACTTATCGACCCGGTTGCGGTAATGGCTAGTAAAAAGATCCCAATGATACAAATAAGTGAGGTGTCTCTCCTCATCACCATAAAGCCGATGATTAAGAGGATAAAAGAAACATATATCCAATGCAGGGCGGTTAATTCCACTAACATTGCGAAACCCCCATTCATTCCGAATTCAAGCAGAGGTA
The DNA here is from genome assembly GCF_036965165.1 of Bacillus sp. JJ1521. NCBI lineage: Bacteria > Bacillati > Bacillota > Bacilli > Caryophanales > Bacillaceae > Bacillus > Bacillus sp. JJ1521. Next base: position 1,375 of record NZ_JBALOX010000108.1, read on the forward strand.
ACTACACGTTTACCTATGTTTGTATTACAGAATATGTGAGTAGGGATAACGTGTGAAGAGTGTAGAAAATTTTTTTATCCGTGTTATTCATCTATTAAAGCATGATATGTTTTTGTGTAGACAGGTCCGGAAAAGATGGTTTTATTTATGCCACCTTTTGTTTTTTCTATCACTTGTTCAAGCTCCTCGAAGGCCGTAGAACGGGTCCAATCCAAATATAAAGATTCTTTTAACCAAAAGTTTGCAATGACAAAGGTCTCGCTTTTCATTGGGCGAAGTACGCGAAAAGCGATAAAGCCAGGGGTGTTTTGAAATAGTGATATCTTTTGAGTGATGTTGTATTCAAATAGTGGCTTGCCTTCATCGGACACAGGCACATATGTGAATGCCACAAAACCTGCATCGTTTATGTTCCCTGATCCAGTGAGGACCTCATATTTTCTCGGTGCCGCAAAAATCGATTTCTTAGTTGTTTCATGAAGAAGGATGGCTGTTTCGTTATTGTAAAACGGAGCCATATTTTCTTTTTTGTACTTTTCATGGAGTTTTGCCAAAAAATCTACTGTTCCATACGCAATGTAAAAATTCACATTACTCCACCTCCCTTATTTATACGAAATACATAGTGAGAAACTTTTACAGTAATACTAAAAGATAACATAACCAAATTAATATAAATCTAATTATTCCAAGGAGGTCACTGTATGAAAAGAAAATTATTTCTATCATTATTTGTTATTGTTGGTTCATTTGTCCTTGGATTGTGTGGGTATTTGCTTATCATATATGCAGGTGACTATGTTATTGATGACAAAAAGCTGGTCATGAATTCCGCAACAAAACTGGTCGATGAAGAAGGCAGTTTTATTACGAAACTATATTATGAGAATCGTGACATTGTACCAATTAAGGATATTCCGGAATACGTGCAAAAGGCGTTTATCGCAGTTGAGGATACTCGTTTTTATAAACATCATGGTATCGACGTTCAAGCGATTGGCAGGGCGATCTATAAGGATATTGTTGCCGGTGGAAAAGTAGAGGGTGGCAGTACAATTACCCAACAGCTTGCTAAGAATGTGTTTCTTACAAATGAAAAAACGTTTCTTCGAAAAACTAATGAATTAATCATAGCCATTAATTTAGAAAAGAAATACAGCAAACAGGAACTTCTTGAAATGTATTTAAATCAAATTTATTTTGGACATGGTGCATATGGCATTCAATCTGCATCAAGGTTTTATTTTAATAAAAATGTAAGTGATTTAACGGTTGAAGAAGGGGCACTGCTTGCAGCAATTCCGAAAGCACCATCTACTTATTCTCCCATTCTAAATTCTGAAAAAAGTAAACAAAGACGGGATTTGGTTATTAACTTAATGGAGAAAAAAGGTTTTTTACAAGCTGAGGAGGCAGTAAGGGTCCAAGGAAGGACGCTTTCATTGGATATTCATGAGGTAGAAAGAGATCCATCTTTATTAACTTATATCGATATGGTGTTTGATGAGGCAAAGACGCGTTATAAATTATCAAATGAAGAATTGCTTAGGGGTGGTTACACCATCACAGTTCCACTTCATTTAGAAATTCAAAAAACAGCATACGAGCTTTTTAAGGATCAAAAGAATTTTCCTGGTATCGATGATGATGTAGAAGGTGCTTTTGTGTTGCTTGATAATGATACTGGTGGAGTCTTAGCAAGTATCGGAGGTAGGCATTATGTAAGTCGAGGGATTAATCGAGTTTTGATTAACCGACAGCCTGGCTCGACAATTAAGCCGCTTGCAGTATATGGACCGGCTTTGGAAGGGGAAGAATTTGACCCATATTCGATGCTAGTCGATAAAAAGCAATCTTACGGTGAGTATGAACCAAGTAATATTTCTGGAATTTATAAAGGGAAAATATCTATGTACGATGCATTAATCGAATCTGCGAATGCACCTGCTGTTTGGATGCTTGACAGACTGGGAATTGATACGGCAAAGGAGTACTTAACAAAAACAGGAATTACTATTCCCGATCAAGGTTTATCGATTGCGTTAGGTGGACTGAAAGAGGGAATTTCTCCAATTGCAATGGCAAAAGCATATCGAGCCTTTGCCCGTGAAGGAAAAGTAATCGAACCACATGTTATTAGCAAAATACAAAACCGAGAAGGAAAAATAATTGGAGAGGCATCCACTCATGAGAGCGAGGCATTCTCAAAACAAACGGCATGGTACATGACAAGGATGCTTGAAGGTGTTGTCGATAATGGTACAGCAAGGGTAGGAAGTTATTCAGGTGCACTTGCTGGTAAAACTGGAACAACCAATTTACCAGGTGTTGAAAAGGGAAATAAGGATGCTTGGTTTGTCGGTTTTACCCCGTCTGTTGTAGGAGCTTTATGGATGGGCTATGATACGACAGATGCAACGCATTATTTAAAAGGTGGTAGCTCATCTCCAACGAAACTGTTCAAGAAAATTCTCGATCAATCAGAGTTGAAAAAAGCCATAGCTTTTTCCGCGCCAAAGGATGTGGACGAGCTAGAGCCACCGATAAGACTTTCCGAAATCGAGGATATGAAAGCCAATCTAACGTTTAAACCACTAGGGCTATTTACAGTTTCCTTAAATTGGGCACCTTCTAAAGATGAACGGATTGAATATCGAATTTATGAGGAAAATTCGAAGTCTGTTAAATATGTGGGGTCCGTAAGAGGAATAGGAGGCTATGAAATTGAGAATGTAAATATTTTTTCGATGCCTTCCTATTTTATCGTTCCTTATAATTCGCAAACGAAGGAAGAAGGTGCACGCACACAATCTGTTAAGCCTACCTTTTTCTCTAACAAGTAATTATATTCAGTCGGGTTTAGGCCCAACTGAATATAATTACAGCCTCCGGCGGATGCCACGATTTTTCAAAGGAGCATTTCGAGCAGTAAGATCAAAGACTAATAACGCCACTTCCTGTGGGTCTAAAAATCGGACACAAATACGCCGTGGCGTATTTGATATTATTTTCAGGGTGGTGTTAGGATTTTCACCATCCTAATGTTCGTCAAATTTTTGACATTTGCCGTGGTTTTGTATACAAGGATAGTAGAAACAATTATAGTGGTAGAGTGAGGATAAAAGAAACTACTATTTAATTAATGAGAAGTACTTATGCTATTATGGTAACTATTGTGTGAAGATATTGAAAGGTAGGTAAATACAAATGCAAAAGGGTTTTAATGATACATTATTGAGGGCGGCAAGAGGTGAGAAAACCGAACATGTACCTGTTTGGTATATGCGCCAAGCGGGACGATCCCAACCAGAATACCGAAAAATAAAGGAAAAATACGGTCTATTTGAAATTACCCATCAACCTGAATTATGTGCATATGTCACTAGACTTCCTGTTGAACAATATGATGTAGATGCTGCAATTCTTTATAAAGACATTATGTCTCCACTTCCTGCACTTGGAGTAGACGTTGAAATCAAAGCAGGTGTTGGTCCAGTTATCAGCAACCCGATCCGTTCCGTAAAAGATGTTGAAAATCTTGGAGAAATTCATCCAGAAGAGGATGTTCCTTACGTACTTGATACAATTAAGCTATTAACAACAGAGCAGCTTTCAGTGCCATTGATTGGATTTGCAGGAGCACCATTTACTCTAGCAAGCTATATGATTGAAGGCGGCCCTTCAAAAAACTATAATAAAACGAAGGCTTTCATGTACGCACAGCCTGATGCTTGGTTTGCCCTAATGGATAAATTAGCTGAAATGACGATTACATATGTAAAATCTCAAATAGCTGCGGGTGTAAAAGCAGTACAAATTTTTGACTCTTGGGTAGGGGCGCTAAATGTTGCAGACTACCGTCATTTCATAAAGCCAGTTATGCATCGCATTTTCTCGGAACTTCGTGAAGAGAATGTACCTCTTATCATGTTTGGAGTTGGGGCAAGCCATTTAGCATTAGAATGGAATGACTTACCTCTTGATGTTGTAGGACTTGATTGGCGTCTTCCAATTATGAATGCGAGGGAACTTGGAGTCACAAAAGCAGTTCAAGGAAATCTTGATCCTGCCCTTTTATTAGCTCCTTGGGAAGTAATCGAAAAAAGAGCGAAAGAAATCCTTGACCAAGGAATGCAACAACCAGGCTACATTTTCAATCTTGGACATGGTGTGTTCCCGGAAGTGAAACCAGAGACATTAAAGCGTCTTACTACTTTCATCCACGAATATTCAAAGAAAAACTAACTTTATTCAGTTGATATGCCAAGCCGCATTAGATTCTAGATTTTGAGGTGTTTTTTATGACAAAAAAGAAAATGGGATTACTCGTAATGGCATACGGTACTCCATATAAAGAAGAGGATATTGAACGGTATTATACACATATTCGTCATGGCCGTAAGCCATCACCGGAAATGCTTGAAGACCTTCGCAGTCGTTATGAAGCGATTGGTGGAATTTCACCACTTGCCAAAATTACAACTGACCAAGCTAAAAATCTTGAGGAACATTTAAATCATATTCAAGATGACATTGAGTTTAAAATGTATCAAGGGTTAAAGCATATCGAGCCTTTTATTGAGGATGCAGTTGCACAAATGAATGAAGATGGAATAGAGGAAGCAGTGAGTCTAGTACTTGCACCTCATTTTTCAACCTTTAGTGTAAAAGCCTATAATGGTCGCGCCAAAGAAGAAGCGGAAAAACTAGGTGGACCAACAATTACATCTGTTGAAAGCTGGTATAAGGAGCCTAAATTTATCGAGTACTGGGCAAATCAGGTGAAACAAGTGTATGCTTCCATGACTGAGGTAGAACGTGATAATGCAGTATTAATCGTTTCAGCTCACAGCCTGCCTGAAAAAATCATTGCAGCGGGGGACCCATATCCAAGCCAACTACAAGAAACGGCAGATTTGATTGCAGAAGCCGCAGGTGTAAAAAATGTTGAAATTGGATGGCAAAGTGCCGGTAATACTCCTGAACCATGGTTAGGCCCTGATGTTCAGGATTTAACAAGGGATCTTTATAATGAGAAAGGCTATAAAGCATTTGTATACATTCCAGTTGGATTTGTTGCAGATCATTTAGAGGTTCTATATGACAACGACTATGAGTGTAAGGTTGTAACAGAAGAGCTTGGTGTGAGCTATTACCGTCCGGAAATGCCAAATGATAAACCTGAATTTATAGATTGTTTGGCAACCGTTGTTCTAAAAGAACTACAACAATAATTATTTGAATTAAATGCAAAGAAGGCGATGTTAAGTGAGTAATCAAAAGGTAGTCGTAATAGGTGGTGGGATTACTGGTTTAACAGTAGCTTATTATCTCCAGAAAGAGGCAAGGGAGAAGGGCTTAGATATTAAATGTACCCTTTTGGAAGCGAGCCATCGATTAGGTGGAAAAGTGCAAACAGTCGAACGCGATGGCTTTGTTATTGAAAGAGGTCCAGATTCTTTTTTAGCCAGAAAACAAAGTGCCTCAAGACTTGTCAATGAGGTCGGTCTAGGGGATAAATTAGTCAACAATACTGCTGGTAAATCATATGTTCTTGTGAATGGAAAACTCCACCCAATGCCTGGCGGATCTATTATGGGGATACCTACTCAAATCGGACCCTTCATAACGACAGGTCTATTTACCCCGATTGGTAAACTGAGGGCTGCAATGGATTTTGTATTGCCACGTACACCTGGCGAGGGTGATCAGTCACTTGGTCAATTTTTTAGAAGAAGACTTGGAGATGAGGTCGTTGAAAACCTTATAGAGCCATTACTTTCAGGGATTTATGCCGGGGATATTGACCAATTAAGCTTAATGTCAACTTTCCCACAATTTTATCAAGTTGAGCAAAAATACCGAAGTCTAATTCTGGGGATGAAACAAACCACACCACCAAAGCCAAATGGACAAACAAAATCTGCACCAAAAGGTCAATTCTTAACAGTCAGTACTGGATTACAGTCATTTATTGATGCAATCGAAGCAAAGCTTGAACCTGGTACAGTATTTAAAGGAATTAAGGTCGATGGTATTGAAAAACATAGCCATGATTATCTTATCAAGCTAAGCAATGGAGAAGAAATTACGGCTGATAGTGTAGTCGTTGCGACACCACATCATGTGACGGAAGCCATTTTTAACGACTATTCATTTTTCAATTCATTTAAGGGAATGCCATCAACATCGGTTGCGACTGTAGCTATGGCTTTCCCTGAAGAAGCAATTAACAAGGATATTGATGGAACTGGTTTTGTTGTATCGCGAAATAATGATTATATTATTACGGCTGTTACCTGGACTCATAAAAAGTGGCCGCACACAACACCTAAAGGAAAAGTGCTACTCCGTTGTTATGTTGGAAAAGCAGGAGACGAAGCTATCGTTGATCAATCAGACGATGAAATTATCAAAGTGGTGCTTGATGATTTGAACAAAACTATGAATATCACGGACCAACCTGAATTTTCAATTGTAACAAGATGGAAAGATGCAATGCCACAATACACGGTTGGACATAAGGACCGGATCGAACAAGTGAAGAAAAATGTTGCAGAACACTTACCAGGGATCTTTTTAGCGGGAAGCTCATATGAGGGCATAGGATTACCGGATTGTATTGATCAAGGCGAAGAAGCCGTTAAAATGGTTCTTGAATATTTAAAAATAGATACACCGGTATTAGTGTAAATAGAAAAAGGAAGGCCGCGGCCTTCCTTTTTATTTTATTTTATTTCGTTACAGTGGTCACATTTATTTCCGTAGCACTCATGCTGCTCCTCGATATCATGACCACACTCAACACATTTTTTAGCTGGTAGGTTTTTGAAAAATTCTGTACTTTTTACTAACATTTCAACCCCTCCGTTTCTTTATTGTTTATAGTGTACTATAACAGATAAATTAATGTCAACAACTGTTTTGTAACAAAAGCACAAAAAAGTGTAATTATTTTTTGTATCGATTATAGTTAAATGGAAAAGGGTAAACCATTTAAGAGTTGTTATTTTTAAAGAACGGGAAAGGTGATCATGTGAAGGTAACGGTAGTTGGATTCTGGGGTGGATTTCCTGCAGCAAATGAAGCTACAACAGGGTATTTATTTGAACATGAAGGTTATCGGCTCCTTGTTGATTGCGGAAGCGGTGTACTAGCACAGCTCCAAAACTATATAACAATTGATGAACTTGATGCGATTATTTTATCTCATTATCATCATGACCATGTAGCCGATATAGGTCCAATGCAGTATGCAAGACTAGTGACAAGCGCGATACATAATCAACAAAAAGAGCTGCCTATCTATGGACATACGGCTGACCAAGAAGGCTTTTCAAGATTGGAGCATAAGGGACATACAAAGGCGATTGCTTATAATCCGGATGAAACCAGCGAAATTGGTCCATTTTCAATATCATTTTTGAAAACTAAGCATCCAGTAGTATGTTATGCCATGAGAATTACAGCTGATGGACAAACTGTTGTATTTTCAGCTGATTCTAGCTACATAGAGGAGTTTATTCCGTTTACGAAAGGTGCAGACCTGTTTATTTGTGAATGTAACCTTTATGCAGATCAGGACGGTTCTAATATGGGCCATATGAACAGCAAAGAAGTTGGAAAAATAGCAGCTGATTCGGAAGTAAAAGAACTGTGGATCACACATCTGCCTCATTACGGCAATCATGAAGACCTTGTCAAACAAGCATCAGAACAATTTAATGGTAATATCAAATTAGCAAGATCAGGACTTATTTGGGAGTGAAAAGACGATGTTATTTATAGATAATAAAGGAATTAATGATCCACAAATTAACTTAGCTATAGAAGAGTACGCACTAAAAAATTTAGATATCAATGAAACGTATTTATTATTCTATATTAATGGTCCATCCATTATCATCGGGAAAAACCAAAACACAATTGAGGAAATTAATACTCAATATGTAGAAGACAATGGGATTAAAGTAGTTCGACGCTTATCGGGTGGCGGAGCCGTTTATCATGATTTAGGAAACCTAAATTTTAGCTTTATTACAAAGGACGATGGGGAAAGCTTTCACAACTATAAAAAATTCACTGAGCCCGTGGTCGAAGCACTCCACAAGCTAGGCGTAAATGCACAGCTAAGCGGACGTAACGATATTGAGGTTGAAGGCAGAAAAATTTCCGGAAATGCTCAATTTTCAACAAGAGGTAGAATGTTCAGCCACGGAACACTTATGTTTGATTCGGAAATTGACCACGTTGTTTCAGCACTAAAGGTGAAAAAGGACAAGATTGAATCAAAAGGGATTAAATCTGTAAGAAGCAGGGTTGCCAACATTAGTGAATTCTTAAGTGAAAAAATTACAATCGAGGAATTTAGAGAAATGCTGCTTCGCTACATTTTTAATACAGATGGCGATATTCCTGAATATAAACTAACGGAGAAGGATTGGGAAAAAATCCACGAAATTTCAAAGGAACGTTATCAAAATTGGGATTGGAACTACGGAAAATCACCGAAATTCAATTATCAGCATACACATCGTTTTCCAGTTGGTTCCATTGATGTCCGCCTCGAAGTTCAAAAGGGCACGGTTGAAAACTGTAAAATCTACGGTGATTTCTTTGGTGTCGGGGATGTAGAGGAAATCGAGAAACGATTAATCGGAACAAAGTATGAAAAGGCTGAGTTAGAAAAAGCATTAGAAGGTATCGACATTCAGCATTATTTCGGTAAAATTACCAATGAAGATTTTATTAATTTAATTTATTAAAATTTAGACGGCATGCGGGTAAGAATTCCAATTCTTGCCCGTTTTTTTAAAATAACACTATTTTGCGTCTTGATAGAAAAACTTTCTTTCAATATAATATATTTAGAATTTTATTTTTTGTCATTTAATGAATGACTATTCATTCATCGGATTGACCATGGGAGGGAGAAATTTGAATCTATCAACACGACTAGGGGAAACAGCAAAGAAAAACTTCGATAAACCAGCTTATATTTTTCAAGGGAATGTTAGTACATATGCTGAATTAGATGGTGCGGTAACAAAGTTTGCAAGTGGTTTGGAAAAACTCGGTATTAAGAAGGGCGATCACATAGCTTTAGTATTGGGGAATACACCACATTTTGTAATTGGATTTTATGGTGCACTCCGGTTAGGGGCAACGGTTATTCCGATTAATCCAATTTATACCCCTGATGAAATTGGATATATTGTTAATAACGGAGATGTAAGGGTTATCATAACGTTAGACTTGCTTGTTCCACTTTTTGAAAAGATGAATGAACACCTTCCGTATGTTGAACATCTTATTGCATGTGAAACCCCACAGGGCGTAAATAGTAAAGTAGAAGTCTCAAAACTTTCGATCTATCGTAAATTGAAATCGTTTTCATATTTGGTTGGTTCAGGAGATCCTTCATTTGTTGAACCAACACTGAAAGATGATGATGTTGCGGTCATTTTATACACTTCTGGTACAACTGGAAAACCAAAAGGGGCAATGTTGACTCACAAGAACTTATTTAGCAATGCAAGGGATGTTGCCGAATATCTAAAAATTTCCGAACATGATAGAGTGATTACTACATTGCCGATGTTTCATGTTTTTTGTTTAACAGTAGCGTTAAATGCACCTTTAATGAATGGTGGAACAATGCTTATTGTGCCAAAGTTTAGCCCTATGGAAATTTTTCAAATTGCAAAGGACTATAAGGCCACTATTTTTGTAGGAGTGCCAACAATGTACAATTTCCTTCTTCAGTATCCTGAAGGAAATCCCGAAGACTTAAGCTCGTTACGCTTATGTGTTTCTGGGGGCGCAGCAATGCCCGTTGCCCTTTTAAAAAGCTTTGAACAGAAGTTTCAGGTTCTTGTATCTGAAGGGTACGGTCTTTCTGAAGCATCACCCGTAACTTGCTTTAATCCGTTAGATCGTCCACGCAAGCCGGGTTCAATTGGGACAAACATCGTGAATGTTGAAAACAAGGTAGTAGACGAAAATGGTGAAGAACTACCAATTGGACAAGTTGGGGAATTGATTGTTCGTGGTCCGAATGTAATGAAGGGCTATTATAAAATGCCTGAAGAAAGTGATGCAACATTACGAAATGGTTGGCTTTATACAGGCGATTTGGCAAAGATGGATGAGGAAGGCTATTTTTATATCGTTGACCGTAAGAAGGATATGGTTATTGTTGGTGGCTACAATGTGTATCCAAGAGAGGTTGAAGAAGTTCTATACAATCACCCAAATATTGTTGAAGCCGCTGTTTTGGGTGTGCCGGACACGAATCAAGGTGAAGCAGTTTATTGCTATGTCGTGAAGAATGATCAAAATTTAACAGAAGAGAATCTGCTTGAATATTGTCGTGAGCATTTAGCAAAATACAAGATTCCTAGTAAAATAGAATTCATTGAAGAACTTCCTAAAAACACAACCGGTAAAATTCTGCGTCGTGCTTTAAAGGATTTGGTGACAAAGTAAGCGAGAGAGCAGGTCGATTCGACCTGTTCTTTTTGAAATTTTTAAAGGAATTTTTCAGTTAAAAGCGAAATAAGATGTAAACGATATCAAATTTTGTAGGAGAGGTGGAACTATGACTTCAGTCTTATACCAAGTTGAAAATCATGTAGCGACTGTCACATTGAATCGCCCAGACGCTTTAAACTGCTTTAATTATGAGATGCTTAAAACCCTTGATGAAGTAGTTGAGGATATACGAACAAATGCTGATGTTCAAGTTGTGATCATTACCGGTTCAGGTGAAAAGGCATTTAGTGTAGGTGCAGATTTAAAGGAGAGAAAGACATTAACGGAATCTCAAGTTAGAAGAAATGTGTATAAAATTGGTCAGGTTTTTTCGAGTATTGGAGATTTACCACAGCCGACAATTGCTGCAATCAATGGCTATGCATTTGGTGGTGGTATGGAGCTTGCACTAGCCTGTGATTTCCGAATTTCTGTTGAGGAGACGTCGATGGGCTTAACGGAAACAAGTCTAGCAATTATTCCTGGAGCAGGAGGGACACAACGTCTTCCCCGTCTCATTGGTGAAACAAAAGCAATGGAGCTAATTTTAACTGCAAAACGAATTAGTGCAGCCGAAGCGAAAGAATATGGTATAGTTTCAAGTGTGGTCGCCCGTGAAAACTTAATGGAAGCTTCTATGAAGCTAGCAAATGATATGTTGAAAAATGGACCACTTGCTTTACAACAAGCTAAATTTGCGATTAAACAGGGGATGAACACAGACTTACATACAGGCTTTAAAATTGAACGTAAAGCATATGAAGTGATCATTCCAACTGAGGATAGAGTAGAAGCTCTAGCTGCCTTTAATGAAAAACGGAAACCGAATTTTAAAGGGAAATAGATTTTTTAAGTAAGGAACAAACCAAATGAAACCATTTAGCGAGAACGTTATTCAGATTATTAAACAAATACCGCCTGGAAAGGTGATGACTTATGGGCAGATTGCAAAGCTTGCAGGAAGCCCACGAGGTGCAAGACAAGTTGTACGGGTACTCCATTCGATGAGTAAAAAATACAATCTTCCATGGTTTCGGGTTATTAACTCCAAGGGTGAAATCGCAATCCATGATGAAGAAACACAGACTGCCCAAATCATCTTTCTTGAGGATGAAGGTGTTGAGGTTGTTAACCGTTCAATTGATCTTAAAAAATATCAGTATCATCCAGAGGAAAAAGCCTAGGACCAAATCCTAGGCTTTCTACATTTCCTCCGGAGCTTTTACTCCAAGCAACCGAAGTCCTTCTTTTAGAACAATAGTAACAGAACGGACCAATGTGATTCGATCGTTCATTTCGTCATCTTCATGTAGGACCTTTACATGACTATAGTATTTGTTGAATTCTTGTGCGAGTTCAACGGTATATTTTGCAATGACAGATGGCTCATAAAGTTGCATACTTCTTTGAATGATGGTTGGGAATTCCATAAGATGTTTTACTACAGCCCAGCTATGGATATCGGAGAGACCTATAATTGGATTATCCGATCCTTCTGCTTTTCGTAAAATTGAGGAGGCTCTTGCATGAGTGTATTGAACATATGGACCAGTAGTCCCTTCAAATCTAAGCATTTCCTCAAGTGAGAATTCAATATTGCTAAGTCTTTCATTTTTTAAATCTTGGAAAATGATTGCACCCACGCCGACCATTTTTGCAATCTCTTCCTTGTTTTCTAGGCTTGGATTTTTTGCTTCAATGTTTTGTTTGGCAAGCCCGATTGCTTCCTCAATAACCTCTTCTAAAAGAACAATTTTTCCTTTACGAGTGGACATTTTCTTTCCGTCTTTTAGGATGAAACCGAATGGAACGTGGACCATTTCTTTTGCCCATCCATATCCCATTTTTTCAAGTACTAGAAAGATTTGTTTGAAATGCAAGCTTTGTTCATGTCCAACCACGTAGATTGTCTTCTTGAAATGGTAGTTTTCTTGGCGATAAATGGCCGCTGTTACATCTCTAGTTGCATAAAGAGTGGCTCCATCTGATTTCTTAATCAAGCAAGGAGGGAGGTTTTCTTCAGATAAATCAACGACCTCAGCCCCCTCTGATTCCGATAACAGATTTTTATCCTTTAGCTTGTCGACTGTAGCATCCATTTTATCATTATAAAAAGCTTCACCATTATATGAGTCAAAATCAACTTCAAGTAAGGAATAAATCCGTGAGAATTCCTTTAACGATTCCTCTCTAAACCAGCGCCAAAGAGACAATGCCCCCATATCTCCATCCTCGAGCTTTTTGAACCACAATCTTGCGTCATCCTCAAGCCCAGGCTTCGTCTCAGCTTCCGAGTGAAAACGAACGTAAAGCTGGAGTAGTTCGGTGATTGGGTTTGCCTTAACCGCCTTCTCATTACCCCAAAGCTTATATGCTACAATGAGTTTTCCAAATTGTGTGCCCCAGTCCCCAAGATGGTTGATTCGAATTGGCTGATAGCCACATTTCTCAACAATATTGGCAAGAGAGTTACCAATAACAGTTGAGCGTAAATGTCCCATTGAAAAAGGCTTCGCGATATTTGGTGAGGAAAAATCAATTGTAATTGCTTCACCTTCACCAAAATCATGGCTTCCGTATTGAGAGCCTTTATTAAGAATTGTTTGAAGGATATGTTTGCTTACTTCTTGTTTATTTAGAAAACAGTTTACATAGGGACCTTCTGCAACAACCCTTTCAAAAAGTGGTCTCTGTATCATTGTTGCGATTTCCTGTGCAATAACGGCCGGGGCTTTTCTATATTGCTTTGCGAGTGTAAAACATGGGAAAGCGAGATCACCTTGTTCTTGGAATTTTGGTTTTTCAATAAGCTTTAAAACTTCGTCATATGTTAAAAGATCCTGTAGCTGTTTCGATATTTCCTCGGCATACACTTCGATGACATTCATTTTCAAAACCTCCTTTTTAATAATCAAATGCGCCTTGGCGCATTTACACACGATATTTTCGTTACCTCTCTGGAGGTTCGAAAACCACCACTCACCTAGAAAGTGGAAATTGCTGCGCCTCCAGAACAGTTCGAGTGTCATCGTTCTCCTAGTATATAGGAATTGATGTACCTCTAGGATGATTCCAGCGTCACCATTCTCCTGGTAAATGGGAATTGATGCACCTCTAGGATGATTCGAGAGTCACCAATCGCCTGGAAAATGGAAATCGGTGTACCTCTAGAACAGTTCGAGAACCACCACTCACCTAGTAAATGGAAAATGACCCCCCCCGAAAGGAAAGTTCTGGCTGCACCTCAGCGCAGTTAATTGGTTATCACCTTCTATTTGGAAAATGGTACTTGCATGAAAATTTATATGAAAAATAAAAAAATCCCGCCTCTAAAAATAAGAGACGAGATTTACCCGCGGTACCACTCCAATTGTTCATGATGAACCATCTTAATAAGTAACGGGATTGCCCCGGCACACCCTACATCACTTTTAGGCGGCTTCTCAGAAGTGCGGTTCATCTTGATTCTACCGTTGGGCTTCCACCATCCCCAACTCGCTTATGGTCTACATCAGGACTACTCTCTTCATCATAGAATTTCAGTTATATTTTATTCATAATACATAATTCTATAAAAGAAATCAATGGGTTTTTCTAAGGCTTATTTTGTCAAAAATAAGACAAGAGAAAAGTCATTGTTCTATCTGGTCCCTCTTTAAACTAAAATACTACTAAGAGGGGTTGTACATAAAGGGGGACAGCTTAGTGAAAAAAGTATTCGGTTGGTCACTTGGAATTTATCTTGTTTTTGGTTTATTCATAGCATGGTATTTATTTTTTGGAGCAAATACGGACATCCCTAGCCAGTTAAAAGGAAGTCCTGCAGATCCACAGACATTTATGAATGAACGTCAACTTTTATTGAGTGAAGAGTATTCACAAATAAAAAATCTACTGTTTTTCCTGTCAGTACCTTTTGAATGGCTGATATACATTCTAGTCCTTGTGATCGGTATTTCAGCAAAATTCCGTGATTGGTCAAGAATATCAGCCAAATTTTCAATTCTGCAAACGGCCATTTATTTATTTTGGCTATCCTTGTTAGTTGAAGTATTATCTTTTCCGCTATCTTGGATCAGTTATAATGTTTCAAAAACGTATAATATAACCGTTCAATCCACCCAAAGCTGGATGAAGGATAATTTGATTGATTTTTGGGTGAATTACGCATTAATGATTATAATTGTGGGCGTCTTGTTCTGGTTAATTCGAAGAAATGAGAAAAGATGGTGGTTTCATGCATGGCTTCTATCGATTCCATTTTCAATGTTTCTTATGTTCGTACAGCCAGTCATTATCGATCCACTCTATAACGATTTTTTCCCTTTAACAAATAAAGAACTGGAAACGAAAATTCTTGAGCTTGCCGATCGCGCAGATATCCCGGCAGACCATGTATTTGAAGTGAATATGTCTGAAAAGACAAATGCACTAAATGCCTATGTAACAGGTATTGGTTCTAATTCACGGATTGTGCTATGGGATACGACACTTCAGCGTTTAAATGAAAATGAAATTTTATTCATTATGGCACACGAGATGGGACATTACGTCATGAAACATATTTATATTGGTATTGCTGGGTATTTGGTTTTAACCCTTGTGGGGCTATTTATTATCAGCAAACTCATGACCTTTATGATTCGAAAATGGGGCCATCTGTTTAAAATTTCTAGTGTCAAAGATATTGCGGTTCTACCAGTATTTTTGTTGTTAATTTCACTTTTAAGTTTCGTTTCTGATCCAGTTTCAAACGCTGTTTCAAGGCACCAGGAGAAATCAGCCGATTTGTACGCACTTGAGATGACAGGGGATAATCAGTCTGCCGTTTCGTCCTTTCAGGAATTATCAAGGGCGGGTTTAAGCCAAGTAAATCCACCATTCCTAGTTAAGATATTTAGGTATGAGCACCCAACAATGCTTGAAAGAATTACGTATATAAATGAATTTGAAAAAGGCGAGGAATAACTTAATATGCCTTGCTTACAGGACAAAAATCTGTGAGCAAGGCTTTTTTTGTGTTCGTCTTGTTATAGTACAGAATTACTATTCATGAAAGTGTTATATTAAAATTTACAGAAAAATGTTCCATTTTTGGAAATACTGTTATATAATACTTTTAGTATTTAATAACTGTAGTATAACAACAATACAAGGAGGGAGTTTAGGAGAAAATGACGACACAAACCTCAGGAATTCAAATCACAGGAAAAATGAATGAGGGGTATGAAGAAATTTTAACACCTCAGGCATTGAACTTCATTGAAAAATTAGAGCTCAAATTTGGAGAAAGAAGAAAAAAGCTGCTAGAAATGAGACAACAAAAACAGCAAGAAATCGATATGGGGATCATGCCAACATTTTTACCCGAAACAGAACATATCAGAAATGGGGATTGGACAGTAGCACCGATTCCGAAAGACTTACAGGATCGTCGGGTTGAAATCACTGGCCCTGTTGATCGAAAAATGATCATTAATGCATTGAATTCAGGGGCTAAAGTATTTATGGCAGATTTTGAGGATGCCAATGCTCCTACGTGGAAAAACGTGATCGAAGGCCAGATTAATTTACGGGATGCTGTAAGAAAGACGATTACTTTTGAAACCTCAAACGGAAAGAAGTATCAGTTAATCGATGAAATAGCTACTCTTGTTGTTCGGCCACGTGGTTGGCATTTAGAAGAAAAACATATTGAACTTGATGGAAAAAGAATATCAGCAAGTTTGCTAGATTTTGGACTTTATTTTTATCATAATGCGAGTACGTTGATTAAGAATGGAAGCGGGCCATATTTCTATCTGCCAAAGATGGAGAGCCATCTTGAAGCAAGACTCTGGAATGATGTTTTTATTTTCTCACAAAATGAATTTGGCGTTCCCCAAGGAACGATTAAAGCAACTGTTTTAATTGAAACGATCCTTGCAACCTTTGAGGTCGATGAGATTTTATACGAACTAAAAGAACACTCTGCAGGGCTAAATTGTGGGAGATGGGATTATATTTTTAGCTATTTAAAGAGATTTCGAAATGTAGATAATGTGATATTACCAGACCGTTCGGTGGTCACGATGACAGTACCATTTATGAGTACGTATTCACAGCATGTCATTAAAACCTGTCACAAGCGTAATGTCCATGCAATCGGTGGAATGGCTGCGCAAATACCTGTAAAAAACAACCCACAAGCAAATGAGGAAGCCTTTAAGAAGGTCCGTGCGGATAAAGAACGTGAAGCAAATAATGGCCATGATGGTACATGGGTTGCACACCCAGGGCTTGTACCAGTTGCTAGGCAGGTCTTTAATACGGTCATGCTAGGACCTAACCAAATAGATAAAAAACGAGAGGATGTTCAGGTAACGGCAGGGGATCTTATCGCAGTTCCTGAAGGGAATATTACGGAGTTGGGGGTTCGTACGAATATCAATGTGGGTATTCAGTATATTGAATCATGGCTTCGCGGACATGGTGCTGCACCGATTCATAACCTCATGGAGGATGCTGCGACCGCTGAAATCTCTAGAGCCCAACTATGGCAGTGGATACGCCATCCGAAAGGGGTTTTAGAGGATGGAAGAAAGATTACTTTTGAACTTGTTCAACAATTAAAAGTAGAGGAACTTGAGAAAATTAAACAAGAAATTGGGAGAGAATCCTTTGAAGCAGGACGTTTTGCGGAAGCAACAAATCTATTTGAAGAATTAGTGACAAATGATGAGTTCGTGGAATTTTTGACTATACCTGGATATGAAATTTTATAGATTAAAAGATTAAATTATAAGGAGGAAAATAAAAATGACAAATGAAAGAGCACAAAAATTACAAGAAAACTGGGAAATGGAATCAAGATGGAATGGGATTGATAGACCGTATAGTGCAGAGGATGTCATTCGCTTACGAGGTTCAATCGATATTGAACATACCCTAGCACGAAGAGGGTCTGAAAAGCTTTGGAACCTTCTTCATACAGAGGATTATGTTCATGCATTAGGAGCATTGACCGGAAATCAAGCAGTTCAGCAGGTAAAGGCAGGTCTTAAGGCAATTTATTTAAGTGGCTGGCAGGTTGCTGCGGATGCGAATCTGTCTGGTCATATGTATCCGGACCAAAGCTTGTACCCAGCAAACAGTGTACCAAGTGTTGTAAAGCGAATTAACCAGGCATTACAGCGTGCAGACCAGATTCATCACCTAGAGGGTGAAGGAGATATCGACTGGTTTGCTCCAATTGTGGCAGATGCTGAGGCTGGTTTTGGCGGGCAGTTGAATGTGTTTGAGCTCATGAAAGGCATGATTGAAGCAGGGGCTGCTGGAGTGCATTTTGAAGACCAGCTTTCATCTGAAAAGAAATGTGGACATCTAGGTGGAAAGGTATTATTGCCAACACAAACAGCAGTACGAAATTTAATTTCTGCACGGCTTGCAGCTGACGTAATGGGGGTTCCAACGCTTTTAGTTGCCCGAACAGATGCTGATGCTGCAGACCTTATTACAAGCGATATCGACCCAGTTGATCAGGAATTTATTACAGGTGAACGAACACCTGAAGGATTCTTCCGGACGAAAGCGGGACTTGACCAAGCAATTGCAAGAGGTTTAGCGTATGCACCATATGCGGATTTGATTTGGTGTGAAACGTCCGAGCCGGACCTAGAACAGGCAAAGCGTTTTGCAGATGCTATTCATGCAGAGTTCCCTGGTAAACTTTTAGCCTATAATTGCTCTCCATCGTTTAATTGGAAGAAGAAGCTTGATGATGAGACAATTGAAAACTTCCAAAAGGAAATCGGAAAAATGGGTTATAAATTCCAATTTGTAACATTGGCTGGATTCCATGCTTTAAACCACAGCATGTTTGAATTGGCAAGAGGTTATATGGCAAGAGGAATGGGTGCTTATTCAGAGCTTCAAGAGGCTGAATTTGCAAGTGAAAAGTATGGTTACACAGCAACTCGCCATCAACGGGAGGTTGGAACAGGTTACTTTGATGAAGTCGCTCAGGTAATTACAGGTGGAACATCTTCAACAACAGCTTTAAAAGGTTCTACAGAAGAAGCGCAATTTACAAAAGCATAATCAATTATAATAAATAGTACAGTCTAAATAAAAGCGGGGGAAAGAAGATTTTCTCTCGCTTTTACAATATTTTATTATAAAATTCTAAATTTTTTATAAAAAACTATTGTAAACGTTTTC
>NZ_JBALOX010000109.1:0-10118 GCF_036965165.1 Bacillus sp. JJ1521
ATTACAAAAAGGATCAACCAGTGTGAAACTAGTTGATCCTTTTTGTAATAATTTGGATTTATCCATGATGCCCTCTTCTTGGTCGGTCGAAATAACATTCATTACAGATTGCGAAGGAAAAGCCGATTGGCAGGTTTTTGCCGCAACGCTTACATACTCTTTTGGCTGGTTGGATTCCGGTCTTTAATTGTTCATGTATTTTGTCACTTATTTCTTCTCGAACTCTTTCCCAATAGTGGGCTTCAGTTTGTTTTCCTAATTTATAAAGAAATAGTAAGTGTAGACCTACTGCTTTATAGGATAGCTCGAGTTCTTCTAGTCCCGCTTTCTTCAGGATCGGATCGGGTAATGGTTGTCCATCAACGATCGCTTCCAAGGTTTTCTTCCATTGTGTTCGCAGTGATTGTTCATTTGATGAAAAAGGCAAATGTAAAAAACCATATAGGTCTGGTAACGATAGCTTTGCCTCAATGATCGTATCCTCAACCAATTCATATAACATTCTTTCCTCGTGGAGGGTAGCTTTTTTTGTTCCTTCAGGACTTTGAAATTGATCCCAAAGGTAGAAGAACATTCTCATTTTCCGAGAGTATTTTTGAAAACGTTCTAGTACCGCATTTGTTGGTGCGATCGCAAAGCCCTCAAGTGGGGTATCCTCTTGCTCTAATAGACGCGTCATTGTCTTAATATCGCTCGTAAATGCGACTTTTCCGATCTCATAAATTCCACGTCTTCCTGCCCGCCCTGCTATTTGCTTCACTTCCTGAGAGGTTAACAATCTTCTTCTCGTTCCATCAAATTTATCATTTTCTAAAAACACGATCCGCCTGATTGGCAAGTTAAGTCCCATTCCAATTGCATCCGTAGCTACAATTACTGTTGTTTCCCCATTATTGAAACGCTCTATCTGTTTTTTCCTTGTTTCCGGAGGCATACTACCGTATATCATACTCACCCGACTTCCACTTCTTTGCAGCTCGGATGCTGTTTCAAGCACTCTTCTTCTCGAAAAACAAACAAGTGCGTCACCTTTTCTTGTATGATTCAAACGAAATAGATGAGGCTCTACCTCTAGTGGCACATCCCGATGATATTCATGCACTTCTACATTTGAGTTTCCAAGTAACTGAAGGATCATCCATTTTGCATGAAAACTACAAATGATATGGACCTCTTTTGCGTTTGCGTTTGTAATGGCTTTATACCAAGAGAAGCCACGGTCTTTATCGGATATCATTTGTGCCTCATCAATCACTACCACTTCATAAAAGTCCTTTTCTCTTAGCATTTCAACGGTTGCTGATAGATGATTTGCACCCGCTACTACCTTTTCTTCTTCTCCTGTTTTTAAATTGCAAGGTACACCTTCTTCATTCAAAGTTTCAAAAATTTCGAGTGCTAATAATCGTAGAGGAGCTAAATAGATCCCGCTACTAGCATCCTTCATTCTTTGGATTGCTTGAAAGGTCTTTCCTGTATTCGTCTCTCCAACATGTAATACATACTGAATATTTCGGCCAGGTGATAAATTGTATGCGCGACCGAAAATATCATCAATCATTCTTTGTTCTTCTTCTTTTTGACGTCTTAACTCTTCTTTTTCCTTTTCTACTCGTTCTTTTCTGTCAGTAATATCTTTTTCAAAAATTTTCTGATGCTTTTCTAAATCAAATGGAATATCAATCAATTTCTCAAGATCAGACACATATTCCTCTAGAATATCCTCGAATAAATCATCACGAACATCGAGAAAGTACTCATATGCTACTTCCTGTATAAACGCATCAGATAATGGTTCTTGAAAGCTGTTTTTGCATTCTTCGAATATACGTTCTGGTAAGTGAGATTTTAACCAATCCGGGCCGAAATCCATAAGTTGATTTAAAATGAGATTTTCGTATAGCTCGATCAAGTTTTCCTGATAGAAATATCGGTTATGTGCGAGTTCCGTTTCTTTGTATAAATAAGAAGCTAAAGTTACTTCATCTGATGATAGAACCATTCCCTTTTGCTCAATCTCTATTGCTAAATGACTTCCTAGTAAATATCGAATCCTTAAATAAAGTTCCTCGTAGTGGTTACTTAGTATTTCGTTGAGATAAAAATTGAGCTTCAGAATGAATTTTCTCTTAATTTCTCTAACTTGTTGTTTCTTTACTCGAGATTCAAAATCTTCTCTTGCAGTTTTATATTTTTGCTCCCATTCATTCGGTTGATTTGTAAATGTGTCCTCAAGCCAGGAGATACAGTCAAAGTGCTCGACATCACGAATCTCTGTTCGAAATAATTTATTTAGTAGCTTTTTAGTAACACCTTCTACTTCAAAGCCACGCTCCTCTAAATATGCCTTTTTTTCTGAAAAAGGTGCTTGAACCGCGGTGTTAAGCCAAGCGTTTAGCCAGAGTTGATCGAGAAAAGAACTTCGTTCACGTACATATTGTTCAAAGTTAGGGATTGTTTCTTTTTGTTCTAGGTAATGATGGATATCATCCATAATCATTTGTTTTGCCCTTACGACTGCTTGATAATAGTACTGTCCAAATTGATTGTTCATCTAATTTCTCCTTGCCAACATGAAGTATTGTTTTTAGTTTATATAAGACTGGGAAAAAATATTATTATAAGGATGATATTACCACAACATCACGCTTGATCTGTCTGATACAATTTGAAAGATAATGCTAATCTGGAGGACCACATCATGAAAAAACGATATATCTTCCTTACTATTTTGTTGGTTGTGATATTTGTAAGTGGATTATTTACAGGTACGATGCTAACAAATCAAAGTCAAACCGAAAATAAAATGACAAGGAATGCACCTCATTCCTCTAAAACACCGACACCTAAAGAAATGCCAAAGCTGGATAAAACGCAGTCTAAGGTTTTAGTCGGGTATGTCCAGGATTTTCGGGATCCCAATCAGATTGATTATTCTAAACTAACTCATATTATCTTTTCCTTTGTTCATCCAACAAAGGATGGTCAGATTCTATTTACAGGCGATCATGCAATCGAGAATCTAAAAAACATGGTTGCAAATGCACATAAACACAATACGAAGGCGATGCTTGCTGTCGGTGGTTGGTTCCATATGAATGGCGGCGAATCGTATGATTATTTTTCAGCAGCGCTCGCAAATCCGATTTCCCAAGAGAAACTTGTAAATGAGCTTATTGCAGTAGTTGAACGGGAAAATCTTGATGGAATTGATATTGATTTTGAACACCCTCGAAATGATGCAGATGTAAAAAATCTACATCAATTTATGAAAGTATTAGGTGAAAATCTACATGCTAAAAATAAGGAATAATCAATTGCTGTTCATTCAAAAATACATGGACAAACATTAACAGAGCTTGGGTATGTTAAATATGAGCCGTCAATGTTTCAATCTGTCGACTATGTAAATATTATGGCTTATGATGGCCAATGGGATGGTGGCTACTTTGCAGAAAATCTATCACCATATCCATTTACCGAAAAAATTGTTGGTTATTGGACGAATCTCTTTGACACATATAAATTACCAAAGGAAAAGCTTGTCTTAGGTGTTCCATTTTATGCGCAGCCAGCTGACCCGAATATCAAGCAAGTTTCATTTGATGCAATTGTAGAGGCAAATCCTGCAAATGCAACAAAAGATACAGTGGATATGAATGGTACAACCTATTTTTATAATGGCCAAACAATGATGGCAAGAAAAACGCAGCTTGCATTAAATCACGGTTTTGGTGGTATGATGATTTGGGAGCTCGGCCTTGATTCAAAAGGAGCACACAGTTTAACAAATACATTGTATGAATCGATTGCCTCTACAAATATAAAGAATTATTATACGCTGAAGAAATAATTAGCTGTCATGTTATTTAAATTTTCAACCATCCTAAAAGATGGAGGTGAAAAAACATGGTAAATCGTAATCCGGTTGAATTTACAGGTAAAGTGTTAGATAAACGGAATACATTAACAGGTCCAGATGATGAAGGTAGGGTAGGACATCCAAAGCGTCCCCAAAATGTACAGATAAATAAAGAAAAATAATATAAGAAAAAAGTGATTCGTAAAAGAATCACTTTTTTTAAGATGATGTAATTTGACCACCATTCACATGAATGGTTTGACCAGTAACAAAGCGGGAATCATCAGAAGCGAGGTACACATAGGCTGGGGCAAGTTCAAAAGGCTGTCCTTGTCTGTCCATCGGGTTACCTGCAAGCGGGACTTGGTCTGCAGAAAAGCTCGAAGGAATAAGTGGTGTCCAGACCCGACCAGGTGCAACAGCATTGACCCTTATTCCCTTTGTCACAACATTATTAGCAAGTGCACGTGTAAACCCGACAATGGCTGCTTTCGACATGGAATAATCAATTAATTGGTCATTCCCATGGTAGGCAACAACAGAAGTTGTATTGACGATTGAACTACCTGCTTTTAAATGCTTTAAAGCAGCTCTTGTCGTATAAAAATATGAATATACATTGACTTTCAGGGTTTCATCAAACTGTTCATCTGAAATATCAAGGAGACTAAGCTGCTGAAATTGAATACCGACATGATTAACAAGAATATCGAGATTTCCAAAGGATTTAACCGTGTCTTCAACAATGTCTATACATTTTTGTTTTTCTCGTAAGTCACCCGGTAAAAGTAAACAACGCTGATTAAATTCTTCAGCCTTTGCTTTTGTTCGATTCGCATCCTCATGCTCATCTAAATATGAAATCGCCACATCTGCGCCCTCTTTTGCAAAGGCAATTGCGCAAGCCGCACCTATTCCACTATCACCACCCGTAATTAACGCAATCTTACCTTTTAACTTGCCACTTCCTTTATATTGAGGGTTGTCAACGATTGGTCTAGGCACCATTAGGCTTTCGACACCTGGTTGACGATATTGACGCTGCTCAGGAACTGTTATAGCAACATCCTTATACTCCGTAATTTTTCCGTAACTTGGATAAATCGGGTAGTTTTGACTCTCCCTATCCCCTTCTTCAAAACGAGACATAGGCAAACCTCCTGATACTTAATCTGCTTTAGTCTATGAAGGATACCCGGAACAGTGATAAATTCGCACTTAAGGTACGGGCTCATCATTAATAAAACATGAATAGACTAACTTAAGAATCATGAAGGAGGTTTAATTCATGCGATATTACTACAGTCCTGAGGTGAAATTTTTACTGGTCAACGAATCAAAAGAACGAGTCGAGGTATCATATATCAATCATAGCTTTGAACTACCTCAAATTGGGGCAAGACCGCCCTATTATTACAATCCTCGTTACGAACATCATTATCCTGTAATTTAAAAGAATCAACATGGGGAATCTAACTCTATAATGAATAAGAGGAGGATTTCTACGATGGATAACACCGATGGAAAAATCAATCCAAATGACAATCCCATTCGTGAACGGATGAGAAAAAGAAATGCAACTGATTTTAGCAGTTCATCGTTAAGAAGGATTGCACTCACACAATTGGTTCGAAAACGCTAAAAACGTTAGGGTCACGTCCCTAACGTTTTTTGCTTATACAGTTGCAAATTGTAGCTCTTCATATAATTTTATATATTCCTTTGAAGATGCTTTCCAGCTAAAGTCAAGCTTTAATGCTTTTTCTGATAACTCTTTCCATTTCCTTGGCTGGAAACGGTAAAACCAAATCGCACGCTCTATCGTATACAACATGTCATGTGCATTGTAATTCGTGAAGCTAAAGCCGTTACCTTGACCGGTAAATTCATTGTAAGGTTGAACTGTATCTTTAAGTCCACCTGTCTCCCTTACTAAAGGGAGTGTGCCATAGCGGAATGAGAGTAATTGACCGATTCCACAAGGCTCAAACTGTGATGGCATTAAGAACAAATCGGAACCCGCATATATTTTTCGAGAGAGTGCCTCGTCAAAAAAGATACTCGCTGATACCTTTGTTGGATAACGGTAGGCTAGCTCCCTGAAGGCATCCTCATAATGGCTTTCGCCTGTTCCAAGTAAAACAAACTGCACATTTTGGTTAAGTATTTCTTCAAACACATGCAAAACAAGATCAATTCCTTTTTGTTCGACGAGTCGGGTAATCATGGAGATGACAGGAACATCCTCTTGTACCGGAAGTCCAAGATGCTGCTGTAATGCTCGCTTATTCACCATTTTACCTTCGTATGAATCATAAAAGGTAAAAATCGCCTTGTCTGAAGCGGGACTATAATTTTCATCATCAATCCCATTTACAATTCCTTGTAACTCAATATTTCGTTTTCGTAAAAATCCATCCAACTGCTCCCCATAATAAGCCGTTTGAATTTCATTTGCATAGGTTGGGCTAACGGTTGTAAGAGCGTCAGCAAAGGCCAATCCGGCTTTCATATAACTGACATTCCCAAAAAACTCAACACCATCTATATGAAAATAGCGTTCACTCACATCAAGTAATTCACCTAAAACAGACTTGGGGTAAACTCCTTGATAGCGTAAATTATGAATCGTAAATACCGTTTTAATACCCTGATAGTCAGGATGGTTTGAATAATGTGCTTTTAATAAAAGTGGAATCGGTCCTGGTTGCCAATCGTGGCAATGAATAATATCTGGCTTTACATCTAGATATGGGATGGCTTCCAGTACCGCTCTTGAGAAGAAAGCAAACCGCTCTCCATCATCATAAAAACCATAGCTACCGTATCGCTTAAAATAATACTCATTATCTAAAAAATAATAGCTAATTCCGTTGTGGATTAATTTTTCAATGCCACAATATTGTCTCCGCCATCCTAATGGCACTTCAATAATTCGTTCTAATACAAGCTGTTCCTTGTATTGATCGGCTAGATCACCATATTTCGGCAGGATTACATTTACCTCTATTCCTTCCTGTTGTAGAGCGTTTGGTAAAGCTCCTATTACATCACCTAGTCCGCCTGTTTTAATAAATGGAGCACACTCTGATGCTGCGAATAATACGTTCATGATTTTCCTCCGTTAGATGATCTCAGCTTTTTTGATAACCGTTGGAGTAAGTTCCCCAATGATTACTTTTTCTGATGTGATATTCACTTGTTTATCTGTTATCACATTTTCAAGGTATGTACCTTCGTCAATGACGCCTTTTTGCATGATAATACTGTTTTTAACAGTGGCCCCTTTGCGAATTTTCACCCCGCGAAAAATAATACTATTTTCAACCGTCCCCTCTATATCACTGCCGTTTGCAATTAGAGAATTGCTAACATTTGAGGTAGTGGAATATTTGACTGGTGGTTCATGCTTTGTCTTCGTATAAATCTCCCAGTTGTCAAAGAAAAATTCCTTTGTTACCTGTGGATTTAAGAATTCCATATTCGTTTTATAATAGCTTGAAATTGAATGAATAAATGGCATATAACCTTTAAAATGATAGCTGTTTACTTTAAGACGATGTAGATTCGCTTTGACTAAATCCCGGATAAAATCATATTCCCCGTTTTCATAGCATTTCGTAATCAGTTCAATTAATAGTTTCTTTGAAAACACAAAGGTTTCTGTACAAACAGGGTCACCCTGTTTTGGAGTTGTATAGAGTTCTAGATTTGTTACTTTATCATCAGCATTTAGGATGCATTTATGATAGATTGGTTTTTCCACTGGCTCTCCATCATATTGTTTGTAAACAATAGTTAGATCTGCACCGCTTTCTCTATGGCTTTTTATCACTTCATTAAAGTTTATTTTATAGACATGGTGGCCTGGAGAAAAAAGGACGGTGTCTTCATGGGATCGCTTGAAAAACTCTAGGTGATCATAAAATTGCTGAATGTCACCGACGATACTTTGATCAGGGTTGATTGGAGGTAAAATAAACAAACCTCCATTTCGTCGGTCGAGATCCCATTCTTTTCCATTTCCGAGATGATCCATGATTGAACGATATTTATCCTTTGTAAAGACGCCAACCTTTTTAATTTGGGCGTTAATAAAATTGGACATTGTAAAATCGATTAGTCGATATCTACCTCCGAATGGTACAGCTGCCAAACATCGATGTTGGGTTAATTCTTTTAAATATTGTTTATCATTCACTAAATTAATTACACCAATTACTCGTTCCAATGCCAATCGCTCCTCATGTGATAATTATTTACTAACGGATAATGGTCTTACAGTGTTTTCATCTCCAACTAATGTAATGGAAGCATTTGGGGCATCTGACCCAATATGTGCTCCATCCGGAATGCATAAATCACTTGCGATAATCGCTTTGTGAATCGTTACGTTTTTGCCGATTTGAACATTCGGCATGATAACAGAGTCTTTAATGACTGAATTCTCTCCAACCTGTACATTGTATGAAAGAACTGAGTGGTCAATCGTTCCTTGTACTATGCAGCCTTCATTAATTAATGACTGAGAAACTTCTGCTTCCGGTGATATATATTGTGGCGGATGAGTTGCGATTCCCGTAAAGAATGGCCAGCTTGGATCATGTAAATCAAAGCCAGGAGCATCATCTAATAAGTCCATATGAGCTTCCCAAAGGCTTTCAATTGTACCGACATCCTTCCAATAACTATCAAACTGATACGCATATAATTGATTATTGTCTTTAAGTAATTTAGGAATAATATCCTTCCCAAAGTCATTTGAAGATTGAATATTTCCTTCATCTTCATTCAGGTATTTTTTTAATAACTTCCATTTGAATAAGTAAATCCCCATTGAAGCAAGATTGCTTTTTGGATTTTCTGGTTTTTCATCAAATTCAACAATTTTCTTTTCATCGTCTGTATTCATAATGCCGAAGCGACTCGCTTCTGCCCAAGGAACTTCAATGACTGCAATTGTAGCAGCAGCACCCTTTTCCAGGTGAAAGCGAAGCATCTTACTATAATCCATTTTGTAAATATGATCGCCAGATAAAATAAGGACATATTCTGGTTCATATTGCTCGATATAATGGATGTTTTGGTAGACTGCGTTGGCAGTTCCTTTGTACCAATCTCCGCCATTCTTTCCAAGGTATGGCGGAAGGACTGTTACTCCCCCATTGTTCCGGTCTAAATCCCAAGGACGCCCATTGCTTACATAATTATTGAGCACATGTGGGCGATATTGGGTAATGACACCTACTGTATCAATACCTGAATGGGTACAATTACTTAAAGGAAAATCAATAATTCGGTATTTTCCACCAAACGGAACAGCGGGTTTGGCAAGGGTTGTTGTTAATTCCCCCAATCTTGACCCTTGACCACCTGCTAATACAACTGCAATCCACTTCTTCGACCTCATTTTTTGATGACACCTCGTTTTCTCTTTTTTGTCTCTTTTCTAAAGATACTAATTGCTAATGGTGGAACTTTAATTGTAATGCTATAAGGCTGATTATGTGCTGGCGTCTTATCAACTAGTAAAGCATTCGCGTTAATCTGCCCGGATCCTCCAAATTCCACTGAATCACTGTTAAACAATTCTATATAACTCCCGGTTGATGGGACGCCAATACGATAATTTTCATAGACCTCGGTAGAGAAATTGCAAACGATGATCGAGTAATCCCCCTTGCGCTTGCCGTGTCTCATGAATGTAATTACAGATTGTTCATGATTATCAGGGTCGATCCATTCAAAGCCTTCTTGTTCATGATCCAGTCTCCAAATGCTTGAATTCATGTGATAAAAATGCTGAAGCTCTTTGAAATAGGTCTGGAGCTTCGTATGAGAATCGTAGTTTAGGAGCATCCAATCTAACTCCTCAAGCTCTTTCCATTCGGAAAATTGACCAAACTCCCCGCCCATAAAGAGAAGTTTTTTCCCAGGATGGGTCATCCAATATCCATATAATAATCTTAAATTCGCAAACTTTTGCCAGTAGTCTCCCGGCATTTTATCTAATAGGGATTTCTTCCCGTGAACAACATCGTCATGTGAAAAAGGTAAAACAAAGTTTTCTGAAAACGCATAGAAGAAGGAAAAAGTTAATAAATTATGGTGATAACGTCTATCGGATGGGTGCAGACGCATGTATTTAAGAACATCATTCACCCAGCCCATATTCCATTTATAATTAAAGCCTAATCCGCCTGCAGAAGTTGGAGCAGTTACAAGCGGATAATCGGTTGCCTCTTCTGCAATCATT
>NZ_JBALOX010000110.1:0-10206 GCF_036965165.1 Bacillus sp. JJ1521
GTTGTACTCTTCATCCTATTGATCATTGTCGGTACTGGATTCATGGGCGGCGGATACTAACCCTCCCCTATTGTAAGAAATGACTCAAACCTCTATCAAGGAGAAGCGTTTTATTACGCTTCTCTTCTTTTTTATGTCCCTATTCAATCTATTAGATGTTCCCTTATTTAAAGGTAGCGATACTTCAATAAGAAGGAGTGACCTTCATTATTGAAGCATTGCACCTGTTAGCATTTTATTTCAAATCTCCATTAATGTCCGTGTCAACGAAAATATTTTTGAATAATATATTGTTGCAGTCACTACAACATGATCATCATGAGATTCCTGACAAGTTATCTCACTATCTGTACCTCTTTCATTAGGACTATGCCTTAACGGTATAGTCCTTTATTTTGATTTTTTATCTAACTCGCCTTAAGAGAAAAGTTTTTTATTATCCTACTATCCTGTTCAGTTCTATAAATTTAACAAAATGGTGCGTAATTCTTCTTGGATCAACAGCACCCATTAGTTTATGTGAAAATATACACAAGCAGTTCAATAATTATCATACAAATTACTCATTTTAATTACATTTTTAATGCTGCTGATAGGAAACGGAACCCATTACTTTACTAGTATTTCCTTATTTCTGGCAGTCCTCTATTATCCAAAATAATATTGGGAGATCAAACGAATGAATTCTTCCTCCAGTTCCCCTTTCTTTTTTACAAGAATATACGTTGAAACAGTAGGGAGTTTGAAGAGATTGAAATGTGGTTGCATTAGTCTTCCCTCTATTAACTCACGTTTCACAATTGAGTGGGGTAAGAACGATACACCAAGGCCTTCCTGAATAAACCGCTTTACAATATGTGCTTGTGTAACTTTCATCGTTCGGATGTGATTTACGTGTTTGTTCAGCATATTAAGCAAGGTATCCCAATATGCTGGGTGATGATGAGTGAATATATAATCTTTCTGTAATACTTCCGATGCGTCAATTGGCGGTCCACTTTCTTCATCATATGTATCAGGTGAAATGACGAAAAGAATGGGGTCTTCGTACATTCGGATCGACTCGATATTCTTAAATTTAGCATCCAGTGCTGAAATTCCCAGATGCACGTCTCCGTTATTGACGAGCTGTTCAATACTATCGGACTCTTCCACTCGGATGCTGATTTCAACTTCTGGGTGACTCTCCATAAACGTTCGTAAAATATAGGGTAATATCGTCTCTGCCATAAGTGGTGATATAGCAATTGTCCAGTTTTTACGAAATCCTTGTTCGTATGTATGAACCCTATTTACGCTTATTTCCATTTGTTCGACTAGTTGCTTTGCCTCTACATAAAATAGTTTACCAGTATCGGTCAGTGTAACACGGTTATTTATACGATCAAAAAGTTTCGTACCAAGGTATTCCTCTAATAATCGGATATGGACGGTCACACTTGGTTGTGAAATGATTAATTTTTCAGATGCTTGCCGAAAATTAGTTGTTTCCGCTGCTACAATAAAGGTTTTCAACCACTGAAGCTCCACAAAACCCCTCCATACTTAATTAAGAAATTTAATCGTTTTAATACAAAACATTCAATTTATATAATCATATAACAGTACTATACTAAAGAAAAGGAGGAAAAATTAGAATGTTTAAAAAAGGATTAAAAGATGTTGTGGCCGTCCAAACGAATATAGCTTCAGTCGAAGGAGATTTAGGAGAATTACGTTACAGAGGTGTTTTAATAGACGAACTTATCCCTCTCTATTCATTTGAAGAAATAGCCTATTTAATTTGGCACGGAGTTTTACCAGACGAAATTAAGCTAAAGAATTTGAAGATCAAACTAATGAACGGTAGACAGTTACCTCTCCATGTTCTAGCAATCCTCGATGCTTTACCAGCAGAGGTACCATTGATGGATGCTATACGTACATCCATTTCCGCATATGCACATGCTCATTTTTCCAAAGCTCCTATCGAAGAGCAAGCTATAATACTTACTGGAGCAATTCCAGTAATCGTAGCAAGACATTACCGAAAACAACAGGGTTTACCTGCCGTCGATCCTAATCCTAATTTGTCGCATATAGCTAATTACTTATGGATGCTAAATGGGGATCTCCCAAACGACCTACAAGTTGAGGCACTTGAAACCTATTTGAAATTAACAATGGAACATGGATTGAATGCAGCTACGTTTTCTGCCCGAGTAACAATTTCGACAGAATCAGACTTAGCTTCGGCGATCACATCTGCAATTGGCACAATGAAAGGTCCTTTGCATGGGGGTGCACCTTCAGGAGTTATTGAGTTACTTGAGGAAATAGGAAGTCAAGAAAACATCATTCCAACGATCGAAGAAAAACTTCAAAAAGGAGAAAAAGTATTGGGTTTTGGCCATAGAATATATAAGACTGAAGATCCACGTTCCCTTCTTTTGAGAGATAAATGTGCCAGTATGCTAGGAAAAGATGAGTGGTTAGATTTAGCAGTTGTAGCTGAAAAGGAAATAATCAATTTACTCGCAGAGCATAAGCCTGGTCGTAAACTATATACAAACGTCGAATATTATGCTGCTGCAATTATGCGATCTATCGAAATGCCTCCAGAACTGTTTACACCTACATTCAGCGTTTCGAGAATCATAGGTTGGACTGCACATGCAATCGAGCAACTGCAGGATAATTCTATTTTCCGCCCTGAGTCAGAATATGTAGGAACAAAATCTAAATTAATCGGGTCATAAAAGAAAGGTACAATCCACCATTCCCCTCCATTCAACATGATAGAGGATTTTTCGAAATCGTGATATTATTAAGACATTAATGGAGGGAGTGTTATTTTATGGAATTTAGGATTCCAGAGGTTACGTTAAATGATGGATTTACTTTACCTGTGATTGGTTTTGGTACATACCCGCTAAAAGGAAATGATGGAGTGAATGCCATCACAAGTGCAATTAATAATGGCTATCGTCTTATTGACTCAGCCTATAACTACGAAAACGAAGGAACGGTTGGGGAAGCTGTTCGCCGTAGTTCTGTAGCTAGGCATGAATTACTCATTACTTCCAAACTTCCGGGTCGTTATCAAGAATACAATAAAGCCGTAGCAACCATTCAAGAATCTCTATACCGAGCTAACCTTGATTATTATGATCTATACCTCATTCATTGGCCGAACCCAAGCAAAGATAAATATGTAGAGGCTTGGCAGGCTTTGATCGACGCTAAAAAATGGGGACTTATTCGTTCAATCGGCGTTTGTAATTTCTTACCTGAACACCTTGATCGTTTGGAAAAAGAAACTGGAGTCAGACCAAGCATTAACCAAATTGAGTTACATCCATTCTTTAACCAAGCTGAACAAAGAAAATATCATGAAGCAAAAAATATTGCGACAGAATCTTGGAGCCCGTTCACTCGCGGAATCAAAGACTTAGAGACTGATACACTTCAAACGATTGCTGCCCATCATAATAAAACGATACCGCAAATCATTTTACGTTGGCACTATCAGCTTGGAGCGATTTCAATTCCTAAATCAGCATCACCAGTTCGTCAGTTAGAGAACATTTCTATCTTTGACTTCTCACTGGATGATGCAGAAATGGCTATGATTTCAGCTTTAAGCCAGCCTGATGGAAGGATTGCAAACCAGGATCCTGCGGTTTATGAGGAATTTTAATCAAGTTCGACGATTTTTTAGCACACTTTGCAAATTTATAAGAAAAACTGAGCTATGCCCGGTTTTTCTTAAATCCTTATTGGATCAGCGCACCTTTACTTAAAATAAAACGACCTCTTCTATTAATATATAAATAACTTACTAATATTCACTTTCAATCGCTCTTATTCGGTCGAACAATTCCTGATTCACAGGAGTTTGAAGATCATGTTTCTTACCAAGTTTTAAGACAGCCCCACTAAACAATTCGACTTCACTATAACGCCTTGCCTTGACATCTTGGGCCATAGACGGTTTTCCGTTTGGACCTAATGTACTTAAAACCTGCAACCAATAATTTAAATCTTCTTCCGTTAAATTCACACCTTCTTTTTCTGAAAGATCGATTACTTCTTTCATCGCAGCAATCATCATCTCTCTTGCAGAACCTTCTTTTTGAACTTCATTATAATTACTTTTATAAACAGCGACCGTTTGGTTAACGCCAACGTTCAACATAAATTTGCCCCATTGCCTTTTTTGCATATTTTGATCAACTTCATATGGAACTCCGTATTTCTCGAAAAAGGCAGCAACCGCTTTTGTCTTTTCCGAAACCATTCCTGGTTCCTTGTCACCAATCACAAGCATTCCCATATGGTCATACGTCAGTTTATTCCCTACCTTTACGGCATCCATCCCTTGAGCAACACAATAAAGCACTTTATCCATACCGTACGCATCACCAATAATCGCTTCACTCGTAATTCCATTTAACGCTGATATAAAAACAGTATTTTCACCCACATGATTTCTTACTGATCTTATGGCATCCTGTAGTCCATTAATTTTCACTGCAAAAATAATTAAATCTGCTGGTTCGCATCGTTCTTCTGGTGTGACGTAATGAAAATCACAACGTTCGCCATTACAATATACGCCGTCTTTATTATATCGTTCTACACGTTTCTTATCAGCAATGATTCTAACATTTTCTTTCGGCAATCTTTTCGCAAGTTGATTCCCGAATAATATACCTAAAGCACCAAGTCCAATAATTGAGACTGTTTTAATTTCCATAGTAATTCTCCAACCTTTTCTATGTATTACTATTATAGTAACATGTTTTTTAAGTGCAAATCCTTAAATAACAACAAAGAAGGGACATCAAATCGTCCTAATTTGATTTCCCTTTTCTAATGCTATTTATATTTTAAATCGAAAAGAACCGTTACTCGAGAGTTCGTTTCTTATTTTTCTGTTTGCCAATCTTTTGAAAGCATGCCATATACAACATGGTCTACATAGTGGTCATAAAGCCATTCGTTTTGTCTAATCTCGCCTTCATTCACAAAGCCTAGTCTTTCTGGAATCGATCTGCTTTTATGATTTTCAACCGCTGCACGAATTTCGACCCGATTCAGTTTTAAGTGGGTAAAAGCATAATCAGTTAATGCCTTTGCTACCCTTGTCATGATTCCATTTCCTTGGTATTTCTGACCAAGCCAGTAGCCGATATAGGCTATTTTATTGCTCCAATCGATTTCGTTGAAGCTTGCAACACCCACGATTTCATCCTTATAGACAATTACAGTATGCAGCCCTTTATTTTCTGCATAGCTTTTCCTGCACGATTCGACATACGTTCTTGTGTCGTCTACCTTTGTTGTCATATCGAGCCATGGCAGCCATTCTCTTAAGTATGGTCGTGAATCATCAGTTAATTCAAAAATTCGCTCAGCATCACTTAACTCTGTTAATTTTAAGGACAGTTCTTCATCAATTTGGTATACAAACATATTTTTTGCTCCATTCTATTCGTTTACCATATTAACTTCTATCCTTTTTCGAAAAATCCTTCTAAATCAGTCTGAAAAGCGCAATCGACTAGCATATTTATAGGAATGTAATGTACATCCCCGAATTTATCGATGATATGCAAGCTGCCCTGCAGATCATCACTAGATTATAAAAGTGAGATTGATCAACTTAATTAAAAAGCCTTCTGATATGTATTTCCAATTAGGAAGAAGGTTGGTCTCAAGAACCAACCCTTTGTCGGACTTTATTTTTCTTGTTGATATTGCGGTTCTTCCGTATCCTGTTCCTACAGGAAGTTATTTTTCTTTTGCTGTATTCCCCATTGCAATCGAAAATTCGGTTCCAACTATTAATCTGATTAATAATAAGAACCAAATCCACATATTGTTTTTCATCATAATATTTGCGTACGCGGTGGTAAAGTTCATCTGGTACACGTTTTGTCGGGATTAAGGTCACGTACTCCGTTAACTCAAGTGCTACTTTTTCCGCCTCCGTATAGAATGTGCAATCGTTCCAAGCACTAACACAATATATTCGTTGTTCTGTTTCCCCCATTTTTCTCGCATCTTCTGCGTGCATATTCAAGCAATACGCACACCCATTTATTTGGGAAGATCGAATTTTCATTAGTTCGCGAAGCTTACGGTCTATACCAGTCGTTTTCGTATACTTCTCCATTTCTATCATGATTTCAAATGCTGCAGGTGCCAAATCGTAATAATTCATTCGTTGTTCCAATTGAATAACCTCCTCGTAGTATTAGGTCAAAGTTTCTTTAAAAAGGTAACCATTTCATTAAACGCTTCTTTCGCTGCTTTTTCATTGAATTTTGACGAGTATGGGTCACTAAATCCATGTTGTCCCAAAAGTTTATGTACTTTGACATTCTTTTTGTCCAATTTTGAAATGACCTCATCCACATTAAAGGATTCTTCCTCCTCAGGAAAGAACAAAATAGCAGGACATTGCGGTACGATTTCGGTGTAGTTTCTTATTCTTGAACCATAAAATCCCACCACGCCACTAAGACCCTGTTCTTCACTACACAACCAAGCAACCGTTGCCCCAATACTAAAGCCAATAATATATATCACTTCATATTGACCTTTAAAATCCGATACTAAACTTTTTATTTTATGTACAGCGTTTGGAAAGCCTATGTTCTCCATAAAATTGAGATGAGCCAGTTTTTCTTCAGAGTAGCCAAATGGTTGTTCCAGATCTAATAAATTGGGGCAGATAACGTCAAAATCCTGTTGGGATAATAGATCGCAAAAATCCTTTATATGTTGATTAATGCCATAAATCTCGTGTACCACAACTAATAAATTATCTGATTTTTTTAGTATTTGAAGCATTGTTTATTCCCCTTACAAGTGGTTCTTCTATTCATTCAAAACCGATAATCCCTTACCCTCTTAGCACCCCTTTGGATATACCAATTATACCAAATACATATCTAATCTTGGAAAACACCTCATGTTAGTATCCTCCATTTGATTCCTATTCTACCTATTATTCTTAACCCAAAATCTGTAATCGCCGGTCAATTAAATTATTATTGCATAATAAATCATGCAGCCACAGGCAATCAACATGAGCATCTCTTTAAAAACGGCTATTACGTTCCGATGTAGTAGCCGTTCATTAGGCCATATTGTTGCTTTTTAACATGTTTTAGTTTATTATCCTATATTTAAAACTATCTCAAGGAGCGAAAATCATGCAAACAATCGAAGGAAAAGTAGCAGTAATTACAGGAGCAGGACGTGGAATCGGACGTGCAACAGCAATTGCCTTTGCAAAAGAAGGTATTCACATAGGTCTTGTTGGTCGTACGCTTGAAAATTTACAAAAAGTAGCGGAAGAACTTACACATTACAATGTGAAGGTAGCAATCGCCGCGGCTAATATTGCGGAATTAGACTCAATTACAACGGCAGTCGAATCCATTCGCGGCGAGCTTGGTCCTATCGATATATTGGTAAACAATGCCGGAATTTCAAAGTTCGGTAATTTCATGGATTTAACACCAGAAGAATGGACCAATATTATCGATGTCAACGTAAAAGGTGTCTACTACACAACACGTGCAGTATTACCGGAAATGCTAGAGCGCAATACAGGTGATATCATCAATATCTCATCAACAGCCGGTCAAAAAGGCGCACCAGTAACAAGTGCATATTCCGCTTCAAAAGCGGCTGTTATTGGACTAAGTGAGTCATTAATGCTTGAAGTCCGTAAGAAAAATATCCGCGTTACAACGTTAACGCCAAGTACGGTTGCAACCGATATGGCGGTTGAGCTAAACTTGACAGACGGCAATCCAGAAAAAGTAATGCAGCCAGAAGATCTTGCCGAATTAATGGTTGCACAGCTTAAACTACATCCACGCGTTGTTTTAAAACATGCTGGACTTTGGTCAACAAATCCTTAATAGAATGATTTGATTATCAAGGCGCTATCCGATGTACATTGGATTACGCCTTCTTTTTTTCATTATAATTACCACTTATTGAAGACGTTTTTACCATTTGTTTAATGTCAAGAAAATTTGGAGACCCTTATTTACTCCCTTCTAATTTTCTAGATTTCAATCCTTTGCTAGCATACCTTAACCCAATTATTCTGAAAAGCGCAGATCAACTAGCGAATTCACAGGAATATAGTGTGCTTCCCCAAATTTATCAATGATGTGCAATCTGTTCCGTAGGTTATCATAGTGATGAATCGTACCAAGAAGGAGTTTGTGGTGTTTCGCTTCAAAATGCGTAACAATAATCTCTCTCCCCTCCTCCATTGCCTGACAAAGTACGCCATTCATCTCTTCGATTTGCTGTTCATCTAGTTCCGGCTTTTGCTCATACGTATCTTCTTCCGCCCAATCTCTAAGTATTTTCACATGCTCCGGC
This sequence comes from Bacillus sp. JJ1521, assembly GCF_036965165.1. Lineage (NCBI taxonomy): Bacteria > Bacillati > Bacillota > Bacilli > Caryophanales > Bacillaceae > Bacillus > Bacillus sp. JJ1521. Next base: position 8,398 of record NZ_JBALOX010000110.1, read on the forward strand.
AGCATCATTGCTGTCCATTTGATCGCTCCGCGGTCCCGTATCATTTCTTATTACCTTCTTTCTACTCCGCCTTATGTCCGCCAACAAGCTTGCTGCGAAGTCTTGATGTTCCAGCATTTGTATAGGAAACTGCACGTAGGATTGCATCTGAACCGTATTTTCCTCGGATGCCGTCCATTACGTACCCAAGCTTATGCTGCTTGACTCGGTTGAGATAAAACAAATCCATTTGCATTTGTGTGTCATCCTCAATATTGGAAAGCGAAATTGAGATTTGACGAACGGTCTTTTGCGCATAAAACTTCTCAAATAATTCAAGACACACACGATACATTTCCATCGTAATATTTGTCGGAGCCTCAATTGTTTTCGACCGATAAAATCCTCCGCCGAACTCGTCTTGGCTATAGGAAATTCCAAGGCTAATCGTTCTCCCTGCCTTTTTATGTCTTCGTGCCCGCCTAGCTACCTCTTCACACATTTCAAGAATGACATGCTTTACTTCTTCGGGGTCAGGGTAATCACGCAAAAGAATTTGGCTTTTCCCAAAGCTAATCTGTCCTTTCATAATAGGGGCACCAATTTCTGATAAATCAACACCCCAGGCATGGTAATAGAGCTGATTTCCCATCACTCCGAACTTTTTCTCAAGTAATTCAAGTGGATAGTGCGCAAGCTGGCCAACGGTTGTTATCCCCATCCCATTTAAGGTTCGCTCTACCCTTCTCCCAATTCCCCACATTTCCCTTAGTGGTGACACGGACCATAGTTTTTCGGGGATATCATCATAGGTCCATTCTGCAATCCCTTTTTTCTTGGCATCTAAATCTAAGCATAACTTTGCCATCAGCATATTGGGACCAATCCCAATCGCACAGGTTAGCCCGTACTCAGCTTCAATCTCTTGCTTGATTTTACGCGCAATCGTTGTTGCGTCTCCCCATAATTTTTCAGTTCCATCAATCTTGATAAAGCTTTCATCCACGCTATACACATGGATCGCATTTTTGGGGACATACCGATTAAAAAGTCTTGTGATTTCTGTTGAAATCCGTAAATATGTTGCCATTTTCGGATTTACAATTTTAATTCGTGGATCCTTGGGGATTTCAAAGAGCCTTGACCCTGTTTTTATCCCAAATTCCTGTTTTAGCTTTGGCGAAGCTGCAAGCACCACACTTCCCGGGCGCCCTGTATCTCCAACAACTGCTAAATAGCATTCAAGTGGATCAAGACCTAATAACACTGCTGCACAGCTCGCATAAAAGCTTTTTATATCCACACATAAAATCTTTTGAACGGGCAACTGACTGTAATCCACCATCTAACATCATCTCCAAAAAGAATATATGTTCGTATTGTATTCTTAATGATAAGAGAATATACGTTCGATTTCAATGGAAATTAAAAACAAAATTTTAAAGTGACCACCTTGAGTTCCACGTGTTTGATTTGACCTCTTTCGTGGAACAATGGAGAAAATACCGTCGGCAAATGAAAGAGAACAATGAACTGCCTTGGCTATTAATGTTATCAGCAGTTGATTATCAAAAGAATCAATTAGACGATGAATTAATGTCCGAATTGGAGGAATGGGCTATGAACATCGAGCAAGTTAGAGAAGCACTCATCGAATGGGAAACTATAAGTGGAAATAAAGAAAATCGTGTGATTTATGAAGCACGTGCAAAAGAGCTACGGGATATGATAAGCAATCTTGAAGGAGAGCGGAGATTAGGGAGAGAAGAAAGGAAAGAAGAAGGAATAGAACTAGGAAGAGTATACCTCTTTTATTTACATAAGATATTT
>NZ_JBALOX010000111.1:0-5593 GCF_036965165.1 Bacillus sp. JJ1521
CGCAAAGGCGTATTTGATGGTCAAAGGTATCAATCAGAGTGTGGAAAAATGACAGGCAGATATTTTACACAATGTCTAATGAAAGCACTTTCATTATGAGAGATAATTAACCTATAGGTTCAGAGTTTCGATCAAAAAGGAGGCAGTACAAAATATGACCGTAGTTAAAAATGAAACAGATGTACTAAAAAACTATATAAATGGAGAATGGGTGGATGCGCTTGGGACGGAATCACTTGCAGTGCCGAATCCCGCAACGAAAGAAACATTAATACGTGTACCGCTTTCTTCAAAAGAAGATGTAGACTTAGCTGTAAAAGCAGCTAGTGAAGCATTTAAAACCTGGAAAAATACACCCGTTCCAAAGCGGGCGAGGATCTTATACAAATATCATTATTTACTCACGGAGAATCATGAAAGGCTAGCAAGACTTGTTGTCCAAGAAAATGGTAAAGCCTNNGCCTATAAGGAAGCACACGGTGAAGTTTTACGAGGAATTGAATGTGTGGAATTTGCGGCAGGTGCACCGACCTTAATGATGGGGGAGACGTTATCAAATATTGCGGAGGATATAGATTCTGAAATGTTCCGCTATCCATTGGGAGTAGTAGGAGGAATTACCCCTTTTAATTTCCCAATGATGGTTCCGATGTGGATGTTTCCATTAGCCATTGCTTGTGGAAATACCTTTGTGTTGAAGCCATCCGAACGGACACCAATGCTTGCAAATGAGCTAGCACGTTTATTTACAGAAGCGGGGGCACCAAAAGGAGTATTAAACGTTGTGCATGGGGCACATGATGTTGTAAATGGGTTATTAGATCATCCAAATGTAAGTGCCATTTCTTTTGTGGGCTCACAGCCAGTTGCCAAATATGTGTATGAGCGTGCGGCAGCACAAGGAAAGAGGGTTCAAGCCTTATCAGGTGCAAAAAACCATCATATTGTCATGCCTGATGCGGATATGGAAAAGGCGGTAGCCAATATCATCAGTTCTACATTTGGAAGTGCAGGACAACGTTGTATGGCTTGTAGTGCAGTTGTCGTTGTAGGGGACGGTGAAAAATTTGTATCTGGGCTAAAGGATGCAGCAGATAAGCTAACGATTGGGAATGGAATGGATGATGAGGTACTTTTAACACCGGTTATTCGTGAGTCCCATCTTAATAAGGTTCTAGGCTACGTGACGAAGGGGCTTGAAGAAGGGGCAACATTGATTCGGGATGGAAGAAAGGAAATGGACGAAATGCCGGAAGGAAACTTCATGGGACCAACCATTTTTGACCATGTCACCCCAGATATGACCATTGCCCAAGAGGAAATTTTTGCACCTGTTTTAAGTCTTTTGCGAGCAAAGGATTTAGATGAGGGTCTAGATTATATTCGAAAATCACGATTTGGAAATGGTGCCACCATCTATACAAAGGATGCAAGGGCAGTCAGACAATTTAGAGAGGAAGCAGAAGCAGGAATGCTAGGTATCAATGTTGGTGTACCTGCTACAATGGCGTTTTTCCCATTCTCAGGCTGGAAGGATTCCTTCTATGGTGACCTCCATGTCAATGGAAAGGATGGAGTAAATTTCTATACACGTAAAAAAATGATTACATCCCGTTTCGACTATTAAAAAAGGAGGGAAAGCGGGTATGACAAATGTTACACATGGGGAAGACCTGTTAACAAAGGATAAGGATTTTGTATGGCATTCTATGAAGCCATATAATCCAAATTCGACTCTTGTGATTAAGAAAGCAGAAGGGTCATGGTTAACAGATCATAATGGGAAACGGTATCTCGATGGTATGTCAGGGCTTTGGTGTGTGAATGTGGGGTATGGAAGAAAGGAATTAGCTGATGCTGCTCATGAACAGCTTAAAGAAATGGCCTATTATCCATTAACACATAGCCATGAAGCTGCAATAAAACTAGCGGAAAAGTTAAATGAAATGCTTGGAGACGAATATGTCATTTTCTTCTCAAATAGTGGTTCTGAAGCGAATGAAACGGCTTTTAAATTAGTTAGGCAATACCATCAACAAAAAGGGGAACACTCCCGTTATAAATTTATTTCACGCTATCGTGCTTACCATGGTAATTCAATGGGTTCACTTGCAGCAACTGGCCAAGCGCAGCGAAAATATAAGTATGAACCACTTGCACCAGGATTTCTCCATGTAGCACCACCTGACCTATACCGTTCAGATGATAAAGCAGATGCACCAGCATCGGACTTACAGTCAGTTAAAGATATCGACCGTGTGATGACATGGGAACTCAGTGAAACGATAGCGGGGGTGATCATGGAGCCCATCATTACTGGTGGCGGTGTCATCGTTCCGCCAGACGAGTACATGGCAGGGGTAAAGGAAGTATGTGAAACACATGGAGCCCTTCTAATTGTTGATGAAGTCATTTGTGGATTCGGGCGAACAGGCAAACCATTTGGATATATGAATTATGGGGTGAAGCCAGATATTATTACAATGGCGAAGGGTATTACAAGTGCATATCTCCCATTATCGGCAACGGCCGTCAAAAAAGAAATTTACGAAGCATTTAAAGGGTCTGAGGAATATGATTATTTCCGCCATGTTAATACATTTGGCGGAAATCCGGCAGCATGTGCCTTAGCACTTAAAAACCTTGAAATTATGGAAAATGAAAAGCTTTTTGACAGGTCAAAGGACTTTGGTGACAGATTAAAAGAAGGCCTTACAGCAGCTTTAGCTGACCATCCGTATGTTGGTGACATTCGAGGAAAGGGTTTATTGATAGGGCTTGAACTGGTCAAGGATAAACAAACGAAAGAGCCGCTTGAAGTTGGCCAAGTAAATAAAGTCATCGCTGGCTGTCTGCAGAAGGGGCTTATTATCGGGAAAAATGGGGCTACAGTGGCAGGGTACAATAATGTGTTAACTCTTGCTCCTCCTCTAACGATTTCCGTGGAAGACTTAGAATTTCTTCAGAGGACTGTCGTTGAAGAAATAATGGCTTTGTAAAAATAGTCTGTACCAACACTCGTAATCTCTCTTTTTAAAAGTATTGATTACGGGTGTTTTTTTCCAAGAAAATTAAAATAGAAAGGTAGATGGGAATGAGAATTGGAGTACCAAAGGAAATAAAGAATAATGAAAATCGTGTGGCTCTGACTCCTGCTGGTGTCTCACAGCTAGTTCAACATCATCATGAAGTTTTTATTGAAACTGGTGCGGGCATGAACTCGGGTTTTTTTGATGAACTTTATTTGGAATCTGGCGCAACCATTGTACAATCGGCCGCTGACGCATGGGCTTGCGATATGGTGATAAAGGTAAAAGAGCCTATCCAGGAGGAATATCAGTATTTTTATGACGGACTTATTCTGTTTACCTATTTACATCTAGCCGCAGATCGTGAGTTAACGCAAGCCTTGATGCAAAAGAATGTTGTTGCAATAGCGTATGAAACGGTGCAATTAGAGGATCGGAGTCTTCCTTTACTAACTCCGATGAGTGAGGTAGCTGGTCGCATGGCTACCCAAATTGGTGCTTCATTTCTTGAAAAAACAAGAGGTGGAAAAGGCGTTCTTCTTGGCGGCGTTCCTGGAGTAAGTCGAGGGAAAGTGACCATCATTGGTGGTGGTGTCGTCGGCATGAATGCTGCGAAAATAGCAGTGGGTCTTGGTGCACAAGTTTCAATTATAGATGTCAGCCCTACAAGATTACGAGAGTTAGATGATATTTTTGGAAATTCTATCACGACGCTAATGTCTAATCCATATACGATCGGCCAAGCGGTGGCTGAATCGGACCTTGTGATTGGTGCTGTATTGATTCCTGGTGCTAAGGCGCCTAAGTTAGTGACTGCGGAAATGGTTAGCTTAATGGAGGAAGGGTCAGTCATTGTGGATGTTGCGATTGATCAAGGAGGTATATTTGAAACGGCTACCCATGGTACAACACATGCAAATCCTACATATACAAAGCATGGAGTCGTTCATTATGCAGTTGGAAATATGCCTGGAGCTGTTCCAAGAACCTCCACCATCGCACTTACAAATGTAACGGTCCCTTATATTCTTCAGGTTGCGAACAAAGGCTTTGAACGTGCATTTACAGAAAATAAATCCTTACAAAAAGGGCTAAATGTTATTGGTGGAAAGATTGTTTACGAAGGGGTTGCTAAAGCACATAACCTACCATATGTAACTACCATTTAATAAGGAGGGATTCTATGAATGTACAAACACTAACCATTAATAAGGAACGGCTTGAGGAAAGAATCACAACATTATCGAAAATAGGGAAAATCGGTGAGACGGGAGTATGTCGCCTCACTCTTTCAAAGCAGGATCGTCAAGCTGTAGAAATGGTTAAAGGCTGGATGGAGGAAGCGGGATTAACCGCTAAAATTGATCATTTTGGAAACTTAATTGGTAGAATGGAAGGGGAAAATCCAAATGAACCGATATTAATGCTAGGCTCTCATATTGATTCCCAGCCCTATGGGGGAAGGTTTGACGGAACGATTGGTGTCCTAGGGGCGCTTGAAGTTGTTCAAACGCTGAAAGAGAATCAAATTGTTCCAAATCGACCAATTGAAGTGATTGCTTTTTCCGATGAAGAAGGCTGTCGCTTTAACAAAGGATTATTTGGCGTTAGAGGAATCCTAGGAAAGCTTGAAGACGGTGAGCTTGACCGTGCTGATAAAGATGGAATTACAAGAAGAGAGGCCCTTGTCAAATTTGGATGTGATCCTTCAAAATTTAAGGAATCAGAATATCGAAAAGGAAGCATTGGTTCATTCCTTGAAATGCATATTGAACAAGGACCGGTGCTAGATAATTTAAATATACCTGTTGGAATTGTGACCGGAATATCAGGTCCACTTTGGTTAACAGTAGAGTTGGAGGGCTTTGCAGGGCATGCGGGTTCCGTTCCAATGCCAATGAGGAAGGATGCACTCGTAGGTGCAGCTAAAGTCATCGTTGCTCTCAATGAGATCGCAAGCAGGGAGCCTGGCGCACCAACTGTTGGGACAGTAGGTAGTTTACGCGTTTTTCCAGATTCACGCAACATCATTCCTGAAAAAGTAAGCTTCACGGTAGACCTACGTGATATTGACTTAAATAGACGTCATAAGCTTGAAGCTCAATTACGTGCAAGGATAAAAGAGATTACAGAGGAACACCAGTTGCATTGTAAAATAACGGAGGATACGAATAGTGAGCCTCGCTATTGTGCAGAGAGAATTAAAGAAATAATGCGTCAGGAGAGTCAAGTTATTGGCTTGGAGCCAATGGAATTAATGAGTGGTCCATTTCACGATTCATTGGAGATGTCCTACGAATGTGAGTACGGAATGATATTTGTCCGTTGTAAGGATGGAATCAGCCATAATCCAAAGGAATTTTCAACCTTTGAAGATATCTCACTTGGTACTGAACTCCTGTATCGCACTACTGTAAAAATGGCACTGGAATAAAAGAAAAACGAATGTAGGATTGCAATTCTACATTCGTTTTTTTTGGTGTAAATTATTTATTTGTAAAAAAGTCTTTAAAAGCTTGCGTAATCTCAATTCCTTGAAAAATGAATAAACTCGTAAATGTTAA
>NZ_JBALOX010000111.1:5603-10233 GCF_036965165.1 Bacillus sp. JJ1521
AGCTCTATCAATATAATTCGACTGATAAAAAATGGGCGTAATCCACATAAACCTTCGGGTGGATTGTTTCACATCGATATTCTTAAAAATACCTTGAAGGACGATAAATATCGATATACTTGAAAAAAGTACCCAAGAAATCTTTAGTTTACCATCATCAGTTAATAAAGGATTGTCAATCGAGACACCACTCATTAATACGGTGTTCTCATGAATATCTGATGATTTAAACGCATGGGAATGTGCGACTGCGGACGAAAAGGACATGATCGCAACAAACATAATGATGGCAAGGGCTATTCGTTTCCTCATTTTTTACCATCTCCCCATTGTTTAATGTTACTATCATACATCGGATGAAATCAAAAATCTACAAAAACTTTTTTACAAATATTGAGAAAAATCTAATTTTAATTTCGCAAGATTAATAAATATGGTACCCTAAAAAAGGGAGGGAAGATTATGAGCAAAAGTAGGCGAAATCTCCTTATTGCAATCATGGGGAGTCTTATCATTATAACCTTTGGGGTTTTAAGAATACTAGAAATCAGGGATAACCACAGAATAAATCTTCAGATAGCGGAAAGCTGTATGGATAAAGGTGGTACTGTCGTTTATGAAGAAAAACATATCTTTAGTCTATCTGATGTTCGTTGTGAGTAACTATAAGTAACGATCCAAATAATGAACAATTGGAGTTGTTGAAAGATGGCAATCGAGAGAATTACAGAAGATCGATTTATGGATTCTTTACGTTTATCTGAATACGCATTTCAGTATAAAGTGCCTGAAGAACGTATGGAAACATCCTTCAAGAATATAAAAAAGCATCAAATCTATGGAATCTACGAAGAGAAAATGTTAGCTGCAAAGTTTCATCTCATTCCACTTACAACATATGTAGGTGAACAGTCTTTTAAAATGGGTGGAATTGCAGGTGTGGCAACTTATCCGGAATACCGTAGAAGAGGCTATGTGAAGGAATTGCTTACATATTCGCTAGAAACGATGAAGTCACAAGGTTTTGCTGTATCGATGCTGCATCCGTTTGATGTTACCTTTTATCGAAAATATGGATGGGAGCTCTTTTGCAATCGTTTAAAAACAGTTCATCAGCGTTCTGACTTAGTCATGCTAGAGCCTGTAGAGGGTTCAGTAAAGCGTTATCTTTTTGAAACTGTCCCTTTAGATGAACTTAAACAGATTTATGCACAATATGCGATCCAGTTCTCTGGAATGCTTGTTCGTGTGGATGATTGGTGGAAGAATGTGGTTGACGACCTGAATATCGCCGTTTACTATGATGTGTCGGAACAGCCACTTGGGTATATCCTTTATGAATCGAAGGACAACAAGATAATGGTTGAGGAATTTGTTCCAGTAAATTTTGAAGCGCGACGGGGTTTGTGGAATTTTATTTGTCAGCATGATTCTATGATTTCAGAACTCGAAATGATTACCTTTGAAAACGAGCCATTATTTTTTGCGTTAACGAAACAAAAAACAGTGAAACGAGTGGTTTCTCCATATTTCATGGTTCGAATTGTCGATGCTGAATCATTTTTAAAAGAATACAAATTTGTTGGAAACGAAACCTTGAAATTACAGATCAATGACCCATTTGCACCTTGGAATGAAAAAACCATTCTAGTAAGAGATGGTATAGTCAGCGTTACGAAGGAAACAGAAGGGGCCCTTAAGCTGTCCATCAACGCATTATCAACGGCACTCTTTGGTTACAAGCGTCTGACTGAATTATTTGCAGTTGGTATGATTAATGGGGCTTATAGCAATGTAGAAGCTTTAGAAAAAATGATCCCGAATCGCCAAGCCTATATGTACGATTTCTTTTAAGAGGAGGAAATCCATGTTATTAGAGCATGCAAGGAAACTAGATAGAGAAGATTCGCTAGCCAAGTTTCGAGATGAATTTTATCTCCAGCCAAATACAATCTATATGGACGGGAACTCGCTTGGCCTATTATCGAAGCGGGCAGAACAAACACTGCTTGATTCATTGCAAGACTGGAAGGAATACGGGATTGATGGCTGGACACAAGGAAGGCAGCCTTGGTTTTATATGTCTGAAAAAGCAAGCGAACAACTTGCTCCGCTTATCGGTGTTTCTCCTGAGGAGGTAATTGTGACGGGCTCAACGACTGTTAATCTTCATCAGTTAGTTGCGACTTTTTATCAACCGATAGGGAAACGTACGAAAATTGTGGCGGATGAATTGAATTTTCCGTCAGATATTTATGCCCTCCAAAGTCAACTTCGGCTTCACGGATTTAATCCTGAAGACCATCTTGTTCGGGTTAAAAGTCGTGATGGTCGGTATTTGAACGAGGACGACATCATCGAGGCAATGACTGACGAAGTAACCTTGGTGGTTTTGCCATCGATTTTGTATCGAAGTGGACAAATCTTAGATATGAAGCGCCTTACCTCTGAAGCACATAAACGTGGAATTTTAATCGGATTTGACGGATGTCATTCAGTAGGTGCAATTCCACATTCTTTTTCGGAATGGGAAGTGGACTTTGTATTTTGGTGCAATTATAAACATCTTAACGGTGGACCTGGGGCAGTTGCTGGACTATATGTGAATCGAAAGCATTTTGGAGTGTTACCGGGGCTTGCTGGTTGGTTTGGATCTAATAAAGAAAAGCAGTTTGATATGGAGCATTCATTTAGTCCTGCTGACAGTGCCGGTGCTTTTCAAATTGGGACACCGCATGTGCTAAGCCTTGCTCCTTTACTTGGTTCACTTGAAATGTTTGCTGAGGCAGGGATTGAAAACATACGAACTAAATCACTATTATTGACGAATTTTTTAATGGGGCTAATCGATACAGAACTTGCAGGGATGGGATTTACAGTCGGTTCTCCGAGAGAGGATTCTGTTAGGGGCGGTCATGTTGGTCTTGAGCATAAGGAAGCGGCACGAATTTGCAAGGCGCTGAAAGAAAATGGGATTATTCCAGACTTTCGCGCGCCGAATATGATCCGCCTAGCACCTGTTCCACTTTATAATTCATTTGAGGACGTTTGGAATGTCGTGCAAATGTTAAAAACAATAATGGAAGTAAAGCAATACGAAAAATTTAACAATGAGCGAGACGTCGTAGCGTAAGGTATACCATTTTTGGTATACCTTTTACATCATGAAGGAGGAATGCATGTGACAATCGTTTCCGATTCAAAGTTTGATACATTTAAGGATAAAATATTATCCGTACCCATTGATTATCAAGATGAAGAAATAAGAAGCGAGACATTTTTATTAGACAAAGATGAAAAGAAAAGCTTGGAAATTTATTATGCTCCATTTGAATATGTGAATGAAGCTGCAAAAGTCATGATTGTCGGAATCACTCCTGGCATGCATCAGATGAAACGCTCCTTTTCAACGATACTTGATCCGAAAAATAAGGATCTTTCTGATGAACAGCTTCTCCACCAGGTCAAGAAAAATTCAAGTTTTGAAGGACCAATGAGGAAATACCTAATTCAACTGTTGGACGAGCTTTGCTTGCATTCCTATTTAGGCATCGTATCTACAAGTGAGCTATTTTCTTCGGCAAGTCATCTTGTTCAAACAGCTTCGCTCATTAGGTACCCGGTCTTTTATAAGGGAAAAAACTATAGTGGCTCTACCCCCAAAATGTTAAAAACGGAGCTGTTAAAGAAACATATAATGGAGAGTTTTACACAAGAACTAGTTAGTATGCAAAATCCACTCATTATTCCATTAGGGGTGAATGTGACAGCAGTGTTTGATTATCTTTCAGAAAATGGCTATGTATCGCCAGATTCCGTCCTTTATGGCTTCCCGCATACATCCGGTGGAAACGGGCATCGTCATCGACAATTTGCAGAAAACAAGGAAAAGATGAAAAAAAAGCTGGCAAGTTATTTTGGATAAAAAACTGCACCCGTTTTTCAGATGGGTGCAGTGTCGTCAATCTTCAATTTTAATCACAATTTTTCCGAACTGTTCAGCTTCATCAATACGTTTTAAAGCATTTACAGATTCTTCGAGAGGGAAAACTTTATCGAGTACAGGTTTAATTTTATGTTCATTGACAAAATGAAGCATTTCATTGAACTCTTCTGTACTAGCCATAGTGGTGCCAAGTAAAGTATATTGGCCATAGAAAAATTCTCTAAGATTAAAATCTACAGTATCACCAGCGGAAGCACCGAATGTGACCATCTTTCCACCTTTTCTTAGTTGTCCAAGTGATTTATGGAAGGTGGCTGCTCCCACTGTTTCAACCACAATATCCACTTTTTCACCGTTTAGTGCTTCATTCCAATCTCCATTGCTGTTAATTGCAACATCTGCACCTAATTCTAGGGCTTGCTTCAGCTTTGCTTCAGAGCGAGAAGTGACAATGACCCGTGCTCCTACTGCTTTTGCGAAAAGTAAAAGGAACGTAACTGCGCCACTGCCGATTCCTGGTAAAAGGACTGTATCGGTTGGTTTTACCTCTGAACGAGTAAATAATGCCCGGTATGCAGTCATGGCAGCAAGAGATAATACGCCTGCCTCATCCCAGGATAAGTGTGCTGGCTTTGGACCGATATTTTCAACCGGGATCGTAATTTTTTCAGCAAAGGTTCCATG